>NZ_JBNQTI010000011.1:0-90946 GCF_050325825.1 Kitasatospora sp. LaBMicrA B282 | reverse complement strand
GGGCCGACGGCGGCGCCGGCGGCGGTCGCCGAAGCGGCCAGCGCCTGCAGCGCGGCCAGGTGGGCGGCCAGCGCGGCCCGGCCGGTGCGGGTGGCGGCGAGCCAGGTGCGCGGGCGCTTGCCGACGTAGCCCTTCTTGACGGTCAGGTACTCCGCCGCCTCGAGCGCGCTCGCCGCCTTGCTCAGCACCGAGTCGGAGACCTCGCAGTAGTCCCGCACCACCCCGAACTCGGCCTCGACGCAGCCGCACAGGAAGGCCAACAGGGTCAGCCGGGTGGGGTGCTGGAGCAGCGGGTCGACGCCGCTCATCCGGCCACCTGCTCGCGCCGGACCTTGCGGTTGGCCAGCAGCATCAGCACCCAGAAGCCGACCCCGGCGCCGGTGCCGGCACCGGCGCCGGCCGCGAGCTCCCCGCCGAGCGGCCAGCAGGCCAGCCCCGCCGCCGCGGCCACCGCGAGCACTCCGGCAGTGCCGCCGAAGACGAAGCCGCGCCACCCGGCGCCGGCGGTGGGCTTGAGGACCACCCCGGAGCTGCGGGCGCCGAGCCGGGCCACCAGGCCCATGACGGCGGCCAGCACCACCACGCCGACCAGCATCAGCCAGTTCATCCGGTAGGCGCGGGCCGCCCCGACCACCGTGCCGTAGAGCACCAGGACCGACCCGAAGACCGGCCCGTACCAGCCGGGCACCACGCGCGGGCGCCGGCCGGCCTGCTGGGCGCGCTCGGCGAGCGCGAGGGCCTGGACGGGATCGAGGACGGATTCGCCGGACATGGAGTACCCCCGAGAGAAGAGCATGCTGCCTGGAAAGCTGGTTCCAGCATGGCACATACTTTCCATAGCGGAAAGTACTTTCAGCAGGCAGGGTCGATCCGCCGGAAGCTGGCGTAGTGGTCGGCCGTCCAGTAGCGCTCGCCGCCCTGGCCGGTGACGATCCGCCGGGCGCCGCGGTCCGCCGCGCCCGGGGTGGTCACGGTGTACTCGTGGTAGTAGCCGCGCGGCTCGGCCGGCAGCCGCCGCTCGCGGTTGTCGAAGACCACCCCGTCGCTGCGGTAGGGGAAGGGGCCGCCGCGGCCGATCAGGGCCAGGGTGTCCTGGGCCTGGCCGGGCAGGCCGGTCCGGCAGAGGGCCCCGGCCGAGCCGGTGGCGGAGGCCGCGACGGGCGCGCGGGCGCTGGAGCCGCACCCCGCGAGGGCGGCCGTGACGCAGAGCAGCAGGGTGGCGGCGAGGGCGCGCGGGCGGCGGGCGGTCATGCGCCCAGCTTGCCGGGTCCGCCCCGAAAAACGCGTGCGGCCGGGGTGGCCACGGACGCCGTTGTCCATGGCCACCCCGGCCGTCTTCACGTCCGGCGGTTCTCCTGCGCCGAGCACCGCCGGGCCCCTCCCGTCGGAGGGGAGCGGGTCAGCGGGAGTCGCTGCCCGCGGTCTCGATGGCGGCGCGGCCCGCTTCCAGGCGCGCCACCGGGATCCGGAACGGGGAGCAGGAGACGTAGTCCAGGCCCACCTCGTGGAAGAAGTGCACCGAGTCCGGGTCACCGCCGTGCTCGCCGCAGACGCCGAGCTTCAGGTCGGGGCGGGTCGCCCGGCCGGCCTCGACCGCCTGCTTGACCAGCGAGCCGACGCCGTCCCGGTCGATGGTCTCGAACGGGGACACCCCGAAGATGCCCTTCTCCAGGTAGGCGGTGAAGAAGCTCGCCTCCACGTCGTCCCGGGAGAAGCCCCACACCGTCTGGGTGAGGTCGTTGGTGCCGAAGGAGAAGAACTCGGCGGCCTCGGCGATCTGACCGGCCGTCACGGCGGCGCGCGGAAGTTCGATCATCGTACCGAGCTTGATCTCCAGCTTGACCCCGGTGGAAACCGCCACCTCGGCCAGCACCCGCTCGCACTCGTCCCGGACCAGCTCCAGCTCCTGCACCGTGCCGACCAGCGGGATCATCACCTCGGGGCGCGGGTCGCCGCCGGCCAGCTTGCGCTCGGCGGCCGCCTCGGCGATGGCGCGCACCTGCATGCCGAACAGGCCGGGGATGACCAGGCCCAGGCGGACCCCGCGCAGGCCGAGCATCGGGTTCTGCTCGTGCAGCTTGTGCACCGCCTGGAGCAGCCGCAGGTCGTTCTCGTTCGGGTCCTTGCGGGCCTCGGCGAGCGCGACGCGCACCGAGAGCTCGGTGATGTCGGGCAGGAACTCGTGCAGCGGCGGGTCGAGCAGGCGCACCGTCACCGGCAGCCCGTCCATCGACTGGAAGAGCTCGACGAAGTCGCTCTTCTGCAGCGGCAGCAGGGTGGAGAGCGCCTGCTCGCGGTCCTTGTCGTTGTCCGCGAGGATCAGGTGCTCGACCTCCTTGCGGCGCTCCTCACCGAGGAACATGTGCTCGGTGCGGCACAGGCCGATGCCCTGGGCGCCGTAGCGGCGGGCGCGGTTCGCGTCCTCGGCGTTGTCGGCGTTGGCCCGCACCGCCAGCCGGCGGCGGACGTCGGCGTGCGACATGATCCGGTGCACGGCCTGGACCAGGCCGCCCTGGACGTCGGCGCCGGCGTGCAGGGTGCCCTCGAAGTACTCCACCACCGGGGAGGGCAGCACGGGCACCTCGCCGAGGTAGACCTTGCCGGTGCCGCCGTCGATCGAGACGACGTCGCCCTCCTCGATGACCAGGCCGTCGGCGGTGGTCATCTTGCGGCGCTTGGTGTCGACCTCGAGCTCCTCGGCGCCGCAGACACAGGTCTTGCCCATGCCGCGGGCCACCACGGCGGCGTGCGAGGTCTTGCCGCCGCGGGAGGTGAGGATGCCCTCGGCGGCGATCATGCCGTCCAGGTCGTCCGGGTTGGTCTCGCGGCGGACCAGGATGACCTTCTCGCCGGAGCGCGACCACTTGACCGCGGTGTAGGAGTCGAAGACCACCTTGCCGATCGCGGCACCGGGCGAGGCGGCCAGGCCCCGGGCGATCTGCTTGGAGGTGGACTCCGGGGCGAAGCGCGGGAACATCAGCTGGGCCAGCTGGCCGCCGGTGACCCGGTGCAGCGCCTCGTCCAGGTCGATCAGGCCCTGGTCGACCAGCTGGACGGCGATCCGGAAGGCGGCCGCGGCGGTGCGCTTGCCGATCCGGGTCTGCAGCATCCAGAGCTTGCCGCGCTCGATGGTGAACTCGATGTCGCACAGGTCGCGGTAGTGCAGCTCGAGCTTCTGCATGATCGCCATCAGCTCGTCGTACGACTTCTTGTCCAACTGCTCCAGGTCCGCGAGCTGGAGGGTGTTGCGGATGCCCGCGACCACGTCCTCGCCCTGGGCGTTGGAGAGGTAGTCGCCGTACACGCCGGGGGCGCCGGTGGAGGGGTCGCGGGTGAAGGCGACACCGGTGCCGGAGTCCTCGCCGAGGTTGCCGAAGACCATGGTGCAGATGTTGACCGCGGTGCCCAGGTCGTTCGGGATCCGCTCCTGGCGCCGGTAGAGCCGGGCCCGGTCGCCGTTCCAGGAGTGGAAGACGGCGTGGATGGCGAGGTCCATCTGCTCGCGCGGGTCCTGCGGGAAGGCCCGCCCGGTCTCGCGCTCGACGATGCCCTTGAAGGTCTCGACCAGTTCCCGGAGGTCGGAAGCGTCCAGGTCCAGGTCGTTGACGGTGCCCTTGGCGTGCTTGGCCTCGTCGAGCGCTTCCTCGAAGAGCTCGCCGTCGACGCCCAGCACGGTCTTGCCGAACATCTGGACCAGGCGGCGGTAGGAGTCCCAGGCGAACCGCTCGTTGCCGGACTGGGTGGCGAGGCCCTGCACCGAAACGTCGGACAGGCCGATGTTCAGGACGGTGTCCATCATGCCCGGCATGGAGAACTTGGCCCCGGAGCGCACCGAGATGAGCAGCGGGTCGTCCGCCTGGCCGAGCTTGCGGCCCATCTGCTGCTCCAGCGCGGCCAGGTGCTCGCCGACCTCCTGGTGCAGGGACTCGGGCTCGGCGCCGGTCTCCAGGAAGACCTTGCACGCCTCGGTGGTGAGGGTGAACCCGGGGGGAACCGGGAGCCCGAGGTTGGTCATCTCGGCCAGGTTCGCGCCCTTGCCGCCCAGCAGGTCCTTGAGGTCCTTGTTTCCTTCGGTGAAGGAGTAAACAAACTTCTGCGTCGCCGCCACGGGTCGGTCTCCTCGAACGGGGTTGCCCTGACGCCGGAGAACATACCCATTTCGAAGGCGGTATCGCGCCGTCGACAGGCCGTCCGTTCCCGAGAGGCAGCACCGACCCTCGAGATCAAATGCTTGTGAAGGCGTTCACCTTTGGTGGTGAAATCGTCCGGCTGACGCTAGCTATCGTTCAAGTCTTGAAGCCAACGTCTCGTGAAGATCACGTAGTCCGGACGGAGGGTAGTGGTGGACGACCCGCCTGGTTGCCCCGGCTTGATTTCCTGCAGCCAAGGGGGCGGATCGACTCGGATGCCCGTTCGGGAAGCGATTTGGACATCGTGGCGCCTTCCGGCCCCCTGAAGCGCCGTCAGCCACGCCTTCGTGTGGCAAGAGTCACGGACGCGACTCGCTCATCGTACGTATCGGAACTCGTCCATCCGTCGCCCAACGCGCCGACGGCGCTACGCACCGTGAGAGGAATCTGCCAAAAAGGAGCCCTCCTGGCCAGATTGGCCAAGAGGGCTCGGACACCCCGTCCCGAGGTGCCGGAGCGGCATCTTTGCCGCTCCGGACAACTCATCCGCCGGAGCTGTCCGATTCGGCCTCAACGCTCGGCACCGCGCAGTCGTACGGATCGTCCAACCAACCATCCGGGAGGACCACCCGGCCGTTGCCGCTGGTGCGCCCGCGCGGCCCGTCCGCGGAGGCCGGCCACCGCTGCTCCTGCTCCACCTCGGCGAGCAGCTCGCCCAGCTCGCCCAGCGAGCTCGCCATCGCCAGCTTCACCCGCAGCTGGGAGCCGACCGAGAAGCCCTTGGTGTACCAGGCGACGTGCTTGCGGAAGTCCACCACGCCGCGGTGCTCGTCCTGCATCCACTGCCCGAGCAGCTCGGCGTGCCGCAGCATGGTCGCCGCCACCTCGGCGAACCGCGGGCGGACCGGTTCGGTGACCCCCTCGAAGACCGAGACCAGGTCCTTGAAGAGCCACGGCCGCCCCAGGCAGCCGCGCCCCACCACCACGCCGTCGCAGCCGGTCTCGCGCATCATCCGCACCGCGTCCGGCGCCGACCAGATGTCCCCGTTGCCCAGCACCGGGATCCCGGCCGGGACCGCCTCGCGCAGCCGGGCGATGGCCGACCAGTCGGCGGTGCCGCCGTAGTGCTGGTGGGCGGTGCGTCCGTGCAGCGCGATCGCCGAGACCCCCTCCTCGGCGCCGATCCGGCCGGCGTCCAGGTAGGTGAGGTGGTCGTCGTCGATGCCCTTGCGCATCTTCATGGTCACCGGCAGCCCGCCGGCGCCGGCCACCGCCTCGCGCAGCAGCTCGCGCAGCAGGTTGCGCTTGTAGGGCAGCGCCGAGCCGCCGCCCTTGCGGGTCACCTTGGGGACCGGGCAGCCGAAGTTGAGGTCGATGTGGTCGGCCAGGTCCTCCTCGGCGATCATCCGGGCGGCCTTGCCGACGGTGGCCGGGTCCACCCCGTAGAGCTGGATCGAGCGCGGCTGCTCGGTCGGGTCGAAGTGGATCAGCTGCATGGTCTTGGCGTTCCGCTCGACCAGCGCCCGGGTGGTGATCATCTCGCTGACGAAGAGGCCGCGGCCGCCGGACTGCTCCCGGCACAGGGTGCGGAACGGGGCGTTGGTGATGCCCGCCATCGGCGCCAGCACCACCGGCGGCCAGACCGGCAGCGGGCCGATCGCGAGCGGCGCGAACTCGCCGGTCGTGGCCCCGGGGGCGGGCGCGACGGAGGCGTCGGTGGGTGCTTCGGGCGTGACGGTCATGCGCGGCGGGACCTCGGCGTGAGCGGACGGACGGGACTCTCCATTGTCCCCCACCGCCGCCCGGGCCCCTTCGGCCCTCGAGAGGGAGCCCGAGGGAGGCCTGCCCGGCCCGCTCAGCCCGCCGCGAAGCCCAGGTTGGTGTAGCCCGAGCCGCAGGAGGCGGTGATCGAGTTGGCCGCGCCGGGGTCGTTCAGCTGCGGGTCGACGTCCGCCGGGCCGAAGACGTTGACCCGGTACTGGCTGCCCGGCGGCAGGCCGGCGTTGAGCGAGCCCGAGGTGCAGGTGAGCGCCAGGGTGCGGGGCGCGGCGGCGAACTGCAGGTCGACCGAGCCCGAGGTGGTCACCGCCTGCACGGCCGAGGAGGCCAGCCGCTGGCCGGTGAGCGAGCCGCTGGACAGCTGAGCGTTCACCCGCCCCGAGACTCCGTCCAGCTCGATCGAGCCGGAGTTGGTGTGCAGGTTCAACGACCCGCTCAGGTCGTGGATGGTGGTGTCGCCCGAGGTGCTCTTGACCGTCACGGCGGTGCTCGGCGGCGCGTCGATGTCCAGGCCCACCGAGCAGGAGGGCTCGGTGATGCCCAGCACCTGCGGGCAGCGGGCCGAGATCCGCAGCGTGTGGTTGATGGTCATGACGGTGATCTGCGGCCGGCTGACCGTCCAGTGCTCGGACTGGCGCAGCGAGACCGCGCCGCCTCGCTCCGGGCCGCCCGGGGTGGCCCGGATCGTGGTGCTGGCGTCCTGCAGGTCCAGCTCCAGCGCGGTGACGTTGGGGAAGGTCTGCGGGTGCACCGCGCCCTGCCGCACCAGGCTGGTCCAGGTCTGGGCCGCGCCGAACAGCACCACCGCCGCCCCGGCCAGCGTCCCCACGCTGCGCCAGATCCGCCGCTCCCGCGGTCCGCTCCGCTCCCGCTCCGGCACCGCTAGCCCTCCCCGAGGTAGCGCAGCACCGCGAGCACCCGCCGGTGGGTGTCGTCCGCGGTCGGCAGGTCGAGCTTGGTGAAGATGCTGTTGATGTGCTTGGCCACCGCGCTGTCGCTGACCACCAGCGACTCGGCGATCGCGGTGTTGGAGCGGCCCTCCGCCATCAGCCCCAGCACGTCGCGCTCGCGCGGGGTCAGTCGCTCCAGCGGGTCGCGGTGGCGGCGCACCAGCAGCTGGGCCACCACCTCCGGGTCCAGCGCGGTGCCGCCGGCCGCCACCCGCTGCAGCGCGTCGACGAAGTCGTCCACGTTGGCCACCCGCTCCTTGAGCAGGTAGCCCACCCCGCTGGTGTTGGAGGCGAGCAGGTCGGCGGCGTACCGCTCCTCCACGTACTGGGAGAGCAGCAGCACCGCGATGGTCGGCCACTGGCGGCGGATCAGCAGCGCGGCCCGGACCCCCTCGTCGGTGAAGCCCGGCGGCATCCGGACGTCCGTCACCACGACCTGCGGCCGGTGCTCCTCGACCGCGGCCAGCAGCGCCTCGGCGTCGCCGACCGCGGCGGCCACCTCGTAGCCGACCGCCTCCAGCACCTTGACCAGGCCCACTCGGAGCAGCACCGAGTCCTCGGCGATCACAGCTCGCACGGCAACTCCACAACGATGACGGTCGGTCCCCCCACGGGGCTGCTGATGGACAGGGTGCCGTCCACCGAGGCGGCGCGTTTGCGCAGCCCGATCAGGCCGGTCCCACGGGACGGGTCGGCGCCGCCGATCCCGTCGTCCCGGATCACGATCCGCAGCTGCGGCCCCAGCTGGCGCACCGAGAGGTCGACCCGGGAGGCGCGGGCGTGCTTGGCCACGTTGGCCAGCGCCTCGGAGACCACGAAGTAGGCGACCGCCTCCACGGTGGGCGCCACCCGCCGCGGCAGGTCCACCTCCAGCCGCACCGGCAGCGGGGCACGCGCCGCCACCCCGGAGAGCGCCGCGTCCAGCCCGCGGTCCTCCAGCACCACCGGGTGCAGGCCGCGGACCAGGTTGCGCAGCTCGGCGATGGCCGCCTGGGCCTCCTCGTGCGCCTCGACGATCACCCGCATCGCCTCCGGGGAGACGTCCTTGAGCGTCTTGCGGGCCAGCCCCAGGTTCATCGCCAGCGAGACCAGCCGCTGCTGGGCGCCGTCGTGCAGGTCGCGCTCGATCCGGCGGCGTTCGGCGTCGGCGGCGTCCAGCACCCCGGCCCGGCTCTCCGTCAGGTCCTCGACCCGGCGCTCCAGCTCGCGCGCCCGGCTCGGGCCGAGCAGTCCGCGGGCCGCCCGGCGGTCCACCCGGGCCACCCGCACCGCCAGCCAGGGCCCGGCCAGCAGCAGGGCCGCGCCGAGCGCGGTGAGCAGCAGGTCGATCGGGAAGTCGACCCGCAGCAGGGTGCCGCGCGGGATCAGCACCCGCCACAGGAAGGTGGTGGCGAGCGCGCCGCCGGCCCCGAGGGCGAGCAGCGAGAGCAGGCCGGTCAGCGCCAGCAGCGGGCCGATCAGCAGGTGGTAGCCGAGCTGGCGCCAGGTCGCCTCCGAGCCCACCCAGGCCAGCAGGCGGAACACCAGCGGGGTGCCCTGCGCGGCCGGCGGGTGCGCGGGGATCGCCAACCGGCCCAGCGCGCGGAACCGGCTGCGCTGCGCCCGGGTCAGCGGCGGCAGCAGCAGCGGCAGCGCACAGCTGATCGCCACCCACAGCTTGGGAGTGGTGACCAGCAGCAGGAAGGGGAACAGGAACGGCTGGCCGGCCGCGACCAGCCGCAGCTCCCGGGCGGCCGTCGCCGACCAGGGCGCGGCGTGCGGGCGGCGGGCCCGGCCGGAGCCGTCCGGGTCACCCTCCGCGGGTGCACCGGGGCCGGTGGCACGGCCCGGGACCGACCCAGCGGTCCCGTCGTCGTGATCGGCCAGCCAGGACACGCTGGGATGCGCCGCGCCCCGGCGGATCCCCTCGCGCAGTCGGCGCAACCCGTCGGTGCTGATCACCCGGACAGCTTAGGGGGCGGGTGCCCCCGGTCGGCAGTGCAGCCTGCTGCCGAGGAGGGGTGTAGCTAGGTACACCCCCAAGACGGGACCCCGCGCCAGCGACTCGGCGCCCCGGTTCCGGAAGGCTGGAGGCTGTCGGAGAAGTCGGGGGTCAGGAGCCGGTGATGAGCTTGGTGAACGGTGCGGCGCGGACGGACGCGAGCTGCGAGGTGGCGGGGGCGGCCGAGTGGCCGACCGCGGGTCCCTGGTCGATCAGGTTGGCCACCGGCAGTGGGCGCCCGGCGCTGGAGGTCTACGAGCACGGCGAGCTGATCGACGTGCTGGTCGCCAGCAGTCTCGGGGGCGCGCTGCTGCGCGGGGCCCGGCGCGGCACCGTCGCGGACCAGCCGGCGGGCTTCGCCTGGGGGCGGCTCGCCGCCGACGGCGCGGCGCCCGCGGTGCTCTTCGCCGGCGGCCGGCTGCGGCCGGAGTGGCGGCCGGCCCGGGTGATGGAGCTGGACGGCGGCTTCTGGCTGGCCTGGGCACCGGGGCCGCTGGCCGGCGTGCTGGTCCGGGACGCCGACGGACGGGCCGAGCGGCTGCGGCCGGCCCGCTAGCCGGCAGGAACGGCCAGCAGGAACGGCGGGGACAGCGGGTGGCACACCGGCACGGATCGGGACTGCGCGGAGGGGGATCACCATGAGCACCACGAAGGACCGGCGCTACGTCGCCGTACTGCGCACGGCCGGGCTGGCCCTGCTGCCGTGGATCGCCGTGCTGGCGCTGACCCTGCGCGACCCGGCCGGCTGGGTGGCGCTCGACGTCGCCGAGGCGCTCGCCCTGCTCGGCACCGCCCGGCTGCTGCGGACCGGCCACCGGCTGCACCGGCCGGTCGCGGCGCTGGCCGCGCTGCTGCTGGTCGCCGACGCCGGCTGCGACCTCGGCACCGCCACCGTCGGCGCCGACACCCTCAGCGCGCTCGCCATGGCGCTGCTGGCGGAGCTGCCGCTGGCGCTGCTCTGCGGCCACCTGGTGCTGCGCGCCACGGGCCGGGCCTCCCGGGCGGTGACCGCCCGGCCGCGCCTGGCGCTGGCCGCCTGAGCCGGTCCGCGATACGTCGGCGACGGCGAGTACCTGGCGGGGGTGGCGTACACCTGGAGGTGGGTGCAGCAGGGCGTGCCGGACGCGCTGCTCTGTCGGCCGTCGGGCGGCTGAGCCCCTGCGGAGCCGGGCTAACCCGCGGCCAGCAGCGCCAGCTTGGCCCGGCTCTCCTCGTCGGACGGGGTGTAGGTGACCAGCCGCGCGCCACCGCGCCGCGGCCCCAGCCACATGTTGGTGAAGTCCAGCCGCAGCCGGCCGACCTCCGGGTGGATGAAGCCCTTGCTGCCGTGGTCCCGGGCCATCACCTCGTGCCGCTGCCAGCGCTCGTCGAAGTCCGCCGAGGCCTGGCGCAGTCGGGCCACCAGGGCCTTCCAGGCGGGGTCGGCGACGTGGTCGGCCATCGCCGCCCGCAGCCGGGCGGTGGCCTGGGCCCGCGCCGCCTCCAGGTCGGCCCAACGCTCCTGGAACGACGGCTCGGTGAAGAGCAGCCAGACCAGGTTGCGCTGCTCCGGCGGGAGTTCGTCGAACTCGCCGAGCAGCCGCCCGCAGATCCGGTTGTGGGCCAGGATGTCGTAGCGGTTGTTCAGCACCCAGGCGGGAAACTTCGCCAGGCCGGTGAGGATCTCCCGCACCGCCGGCGTGATCAGCGCGCAGTCGGTGCTCGGCGACGGGTCGCCCGCCCCGGCCAGGATGTACAGGTGGGAGCGCTCGATCGGGTCGAGCAGCAGCGCCCGGGAGACCGAGTCCAGCACCTGCCCGGAGACCTGGATGTCCCGCCCCTGCTCCAGCCAGGTGTACCAGGTGACCCCGACCGCGGCGAGCTGCGCCACCTCCTCGCGCCGCAGCCCGGGGGTGCGGCGGCGCCCGGTGCTGGGCAGACCGACCTGCTCGGGGGTGATCCGCTCCCGCCGGCTGCGCAGGAAGGCGGCCAGCTCCTGCCGGCGCACGTCGGGCGCGGTGGCGGCCGCCCGGCTCACGGGAGGTGCGAGCGTGGCGAGTTGACTGGCGGGCTCGGCGGCCGGCGGGTTCACGGTGCGCATGGCTCCAGCATGCGCCCCGGTGACCCCACCGAGCGACCCTGGTGCCGGGTACTTCTGGTACCAGGATAACGAGACTCTGGTACCAGGGTGCGGGCGGGCGGATCGTATGACAGGTGACTCAGCAACTGGAACGTCCACCGGCCGGCCCCGTCCACTCCCCCCTCCGCTCCGACCGTACCCCCGCCTCCGCCCGGGCCACCCTGACCACCGCGGGCCTGGTGACCGTCCTGCTCGGCGCCTTCCTGCCGATGCTGGACTTCTTCGTCGTCAATGTCGCCCTGCCGACCATCGATGCGCAGCTCAAGGCCGGGCCCGCGGTCCTGGAGCTGATCGCCGCCGGGTACGGCATCGCCTTCGCCGTGCTGCTGGTGCTCGGCGGTCGGCTCGGCGACAGCCTGGGGCGCCGCCGGCTGTTCCTGATCGGCGTCGCCGCGTTCGCCGTCACCTCGCTGGCCTGCGGGCTGGCCCCCACCGCCTGGACCCTGGTCGCCGCCCGGGTCGCCCAGGGCGCCTCGGCCGCGCTGCTGACCCCGCAGGTGCTGGCGATCATCACCGCCACCACCGCGGGCAACCAGCGGGCCCGCGCGCTGAGCATCTACGGCGCGGTGGGCGGCATCAGCGTGGTGATCGGCCAGGTGCTGGGCGGCATGCTGGTGCAGGCCGACCTGTTCGGCACCAGCTGGCGCTCGATCTTCCTGCTCAACGTCCCGTTCGCGCTGCTCACCATGGTGCTGGCGGTGCGTTCGGTGCCGGAGAACCGCTCGGACACCCCGAACCGGGTCGACGTGCCCGGCACGGTGCTGCTCAGCGTCGCCCTGCTCAGCCTCTTCGTCCCGCTGATGGAGGGCCGAGCGGTCGGCTGGCCGCTCTGGACCTGGCTGCTGCTCGCCCTCTTCCCGTTCGCCGCCTGGGCGTTCGTCGTGGTGGAGCGCCGCACCGAGCGGGCCGGCGGCAGCCCGCTGGTGCCGCTGTCGCTGCTGCGGATCCCCGAGATGCGCCGTGGACTGGGCATCGCCGTCCCGTACTTCGGCAACTTCGGCGCCTTCATGTTCATCATCGCGATCACCCTGCAGCAGGGCCTGAAGCTCAGCCCGGTGGACGCCGGGTGGGCGCTGGTCCCGCTGGCGGTCGGGTACTTCACCTCCTCGCTGGCCGGCCCGCGGCTGATCGGCCGCTTCGGCAGCCGGGTGATCACGGCCGGTTCGCTGATCAACCCGCTGGGCACCGTGGTCCTGCTGGTGACCGTGCTGACCGACTACCGCGGGCTGGGCGTGCTGACGCTGCTGCCCGGCATGGCGCTGACCGGACTCGGCAACGGCCTGATCGGGACCCCGCTGTTCCGGGTGGTGCTCGCCAAGGTGCCGCACGACCGGGCCGGGGTGGGCAGCGGGTTGCTGGCCACCACGCAGCAGTCGAGCCTGGCGCTGGGCGTGGCGACGCTGGGCACCCTCTTCCTCTCGCTGGAGCCCTCGCTCGGCACCGCGCACGGGCTCGCCCTGGTGCTCGGCATCGAGTTGGTCGGCGCGGCGCTGATCAGCTTCCTCAGCACCCGGCTGCCGCGCAGCATGGGCTGACGGACCGGCAGGTCCTCGCACTCCCGGGCCTTCTCCCGGGCCGCGAACCCGTTCGCCGCGGCGGTCCCGCGACTGGCACGATGGCACGATGATCCACGCTGCCGACACCCGCACCCGCCACGACCTCGCCGCCCTGGTCGCGTCCGGGACCCGACCGAAGTACCTGTTCTTCTGGGGCCACCGCCCGCAGCGCGACGGCAGCATCGGCACCGGCTCGCTCAGCCAGTGGTGGCCGAGCCGGTTCACCGTCGACGGCGTCGACTACGGCTCGGCCGAGCACTGGATGATGGCGCACAAGGCCCGGCTCTTCGGGGACGCGGAGACCGAGGCCAGGATCCTGCTCGCCCGCACCCCGGCCGAGGCGAAGAAGCTGGGGCGGCTGGTCCGCGGCTTCGACGAGGAGCGCTGGGCCGCCGCGCGGTTCGACCTGGTGGTGGCCGGGAACGTGGCCAAGTTCGGGCAGGACGAGGCGCTGCGCGACTACCTGCTCGGCACCGGCACCCGGGTGCTGGTCGAGGCGAGCCCGGTGGACCGGGTCTGGGGCATCGGGCTGGCCGCCCACGACCCGGGCGCGGACGACCCGGACCGCTGGCGCGGGCTCAACCTGCTCGGCTTCGCCCTGATGGCGGCGCGCGCCGAACTCGCCGGCCGAGCCGACTGAGTCCGCCGAGTCGGCTGAGCCGGGCCGAGCAGTCCGGCCGGGTGCACCGGCCGGACACGCCGCAGGGCCCGTACCGCCGCTGCGGTACGGGCCCTGCGGGCTGTGCGGCGGCCGAGCGTCAGCAGCCGATCAGACGGGCGCCCAGGTAGGACTTGACCTGGTCCAGCGAGACCCGCTCCTGCGCCATGGTGTCGCGCTCGCGGATGGTCACCGCATTGTCCTCGAGGGTGTCGAAGTCGACCGTGACGCAGAACGGGGTGCCGATCTCGTCCTGGCGGCGGTAGCGCTTGCCGATCGCGCCGGCGTCGTCGAACTCGACGTTCCACGCGGTGCGCAGGTCGGCGGCCAGGCCGCGGGCCTTCGGCGAGAGGTCGGCGTTGCGCGACAGCGGCAGCACCGCGACCTTGACCGGCGCCAGCCGCGGGTCGAGCCGCATGCCGACGCGCTTCTCCATCACGCCCTTGGCGTTGGGCGCCTCGTCCTCGAAGTAGGCGTCGAGCAGGAAGGCCAGCAGGGCGCGGTTCAGACCCGCTGCCGGCTCGATGACGTACGGGAAGTACCGCTCGCCGGACTCCTGGTCGAAGTACTTGAGGTCCTGGCCGGAGTGCTCGCTGTGCACCGACAGGTCGTAGTCGGTGCGGTTGGCGATGCCCTCCAGCTCGGAGAACTCGCTGCCGCCGAAGTTGAAGCGGTACTCGATGTCCACCGTGCGCTTGGCGTAGTGCGAGAGCTTCTCCTTCGGGTGCTCGAAGAAGCGCATGTTCTCGGTGCGCAGGCCGAGGTCGGTGTACCAGTTCCAGCGCTGCTCGAGCCAGTACTCGTGCCACTTCTCGTCATCGCCCGGCTTGACGAAGAACTCCATCTCCATCTGCTCGAACTCGCGGGTCCGGAAGATGAAGTTGCCCGGGGTGATCTCGTTGCGGAAGCTCTTGCCGACCTGGGCGATGCCGAACGGCGGCTTGCGGCGCGAGGTGGTCTGCACCGACCGGAAGTTGGTGAAGATGCCCTGCGCGGTCTCCGGACGCAGGTAGGCCAGGCCGGAACCGTCCTCGACCGGGCCGAGGTGGGTCTTCAGCATGCCCGAGAACTCCTTGGGCTCCGTGAAGGCGCCCTTGGTGCCGCAGTGCGGGCAGTTGAGGTCGGCCAGGCCGTTCACGGGCAGCTTGCCGTGCTTGGCCTCGTAGGCCTCCTCCAGGTGGTCGGCGCGGAACCGCTTGTGGCAGGAGGTGCACTCGGTCAGCGGGTCGTTGAAGGTGGCGACGTGGCCGGAGGCCTCCCAGACCTCGCGGGCCAGGATCACCGAGGAGTCCAGACCGACCACGTCCTCGCGGGCGTGCACCATCGTGCGCCACCACTGGCGCTTGATGTTCTCCTTGAGCTCGACGCCCAGCGGTCCGTAGTCCCAGGCGGCGCGGGTGCCGCCGTAGATCTCACTGCACGGGTAGACGAAGCCTCGGCGCTTGCTCAGGCTGACGATGGTGTCGATCTTGTCGGCGGCCACAGTGCTCTCTTCAGACGACGCCACACGGAGTGCGACGGCACGGTCAAGGCGCGGCTGGTTGCGCGCACCCGAATACCTCAGGTTACCGGGCGGGCGGGGAGGGGGTTCAAATCGATAACGGCCGTGACCGTTCGTGCAGGCGAACAGCAGCGGGCCGGCGGACCGGGGCCGACCGGCAGAGTTTGACAATCATTTTCAGATCAACCGACAATGGTTTTCATGAAGCTCCGACGCGCCCTCCTCCCCCTGACCCTGGCCGCCGCCGGATCCGTGCTGCTCACCGCCTGCGGCGGTGCGAGCGGCAGCGGTGGCAAGGCGGCCGACGGCCGGCTGGACGTGGTCGCGTCCTTCTACCCGATGCGGTACCTGGCCGAGCAGGTCGGCGGCGACCACGTGAAGGTCACCGACCTGACCGCCCCCGGCACCGAGCCGCACGACCTGGAGCTCACCGCCAAGCAGGTCGGCACCGTGCAGCGGGCCGACGCCGTGGTCTACCTCAGGGGCCTGCAGCCCACCGTCGACCGGGCCGTCGACCGGACGCACAGCCGGCACGTGGTGGACGCGACCGCACTCTCCCCGCTGGTCGACCACCCGCAGGACGGGCCCGACCAGGGGCACGACGAGGCGCACCACGACCACGACCACGAGGACGACGCGGCCCACGACGGGCACCGGCACACCGGCGGCGACCCCCACCTCTGGCTCGACCCGACCCGCTACGCCGCCGTGGCCCGGGGCGTCGGCGCCGGGCTCGCCGAGGCCGACCCGGCCCACGCCGCGACCTACCGGCAGAACGCCGACGCCCTGGTGGCCCGCCTCACCTCCCTCGACCAGGAGTACCGGGACGGACTGGGCAGCTGCCCGAAGCAGTCCTTCGTGACCAGCCACGCCGCCTTCGGCTACCTCGCCGACCGCTACGCGCTGCGCCAGATCCCGGTCAGCGGGATCGACCCGGCCGCCGAGCCCACCCCCGCCCAGCTGGCCCGGATCCACCGCAGCGCCGAGGCGGAGGGCGCCACCACCGTCTTCTTCGAGCCGCTGGCCGGACCGCGGCTGGCCGACGGCGTGGCCAAGGACCTGGGCCTGCGGACCTCGGTGCTCGACCCGCTGGAGGGCGTCCCGAACCCCGGCCGGGACGACTACTTCTCGGTGATGCGGCAGAACCTGACCAACCTGCGCGCGGCCCTCGGCTGCGCGGGCTGACGGAGAACGACGATGACGGACCGGACCGACCCCACCGCGGGCACCGTGCCGGCGCAGCCCGGCACCGACCGCCGGCGCACCGAGCACCAGCAGCCCGACCATCGGAGCGCCGACAGCCCCGCCACGAACCGCCCCGCCCCGACGCCCGTCGTGCGGCTGCGCGGCGCGCACGCCGCCGTCGGCGGCCGCCCGGTGCTGCGCGGGCTGGACCTCACCGTCGCGCCCGGCGAGGTGGTGGCCCTGCTCGGCGCGAACGGCTGCGGCAAGTCGACCGCGGTCCGGGCCGTGGTGGGCGCGGTGCCGTTGCAGCACGGCGAGCGCGAGCTGTTCGGAGTGCCGGGGCCGCGGTTCCGCGCCTGGCACCGGATCGGTTACCTGCCCCAGCGCAGTACCGCCGCCGGCGGCACCCCGGTCTCCGCCCGTGAGGTGGTCGCCGCCGGGCGGCTCTCCCGGCACCGGCTCGGGCCGTTCCGCCGCCGGGACCGGGCCGCGGTGGCGGCGGCGCTGGACGCGGTCGGGCTGGCCGACCGGGCCGGCGACCCGCTGGCCGACCTCTCCGGCGGGCAGCAGCAACGGGTGCTGATCGCCCGGGCGCTGGTCGGCGCGCCCGACCTGCTGGTACTGGACGAGCCGCTGGCCGGGGTGGACCTGGCCAGTCAGCAGGTGCTGGCCGACACGCTGCGCCGGGAGGTGGCCAGGGGCGCGGCGGTCCTGGTGGTGCTGCACGAACTCGGGCCGCTGGCACCGCTGATCGACCGCACGGTGCTGCTCCACGAGGGACGGGCCGCCACCACCGGCCGGCCACCGGCCGACCAGCCGCCGGTCGACCGGTCACCGGGCGACCCGTCGGTCGGCGAGCCGCAGCGGGCGGGGTGGTCGGCATGACCGGGCTGCTCCCCCTCGACCTGCTCTCCTACGACTTCATGCGCCGCGCCCTGCTCGCCGCCCTGCTGGTCGGCGCGCTGGCCCCCGCGGTCGGCAGCTACCTGGTGCAGCGGCGGCAGGCCCTGATCGGCGACGGCATCGGGCACGTGGCGCTCACCGGCGTGGGCCTGGGCCTGGTCTTCCGGACCAGCCCGGTCTGGATGGCCGTGCTGGTCTGCGTGCTGGCCGCCGTGGTGATGGAACTGGTCCGGGCCCGCGGCCACCAGCGCGGCGACCTGGCGCTGGCGATGCTCTTCTACGGCGGGATGGCCTGCGGGCGGCTGCTGATCAGCAAGGCGCCCGCGGCCGGCGGGAGCGCCGGCAGCCTGGACGGCTACCTCTGGGGCTCGATCCTCGCGGTGGACACCGGCGACCTGGTCACCATCGCGGTCCTCGGCGCCCTGGTGCTCGCGGTCACCCTGGGGCTGCGCCGCCAGCTCTTCGCGGTCTGCCAGGACGAGGAGTTCGCCCGGGTGACCGGCGTGCCGGTGCGCCTGCTCAACCTGCTGCTCGCGGTGCTGGCGGCGGTCACCGTCACGGTGGCGATGCGGGTGGTCGGGCTGCTGCTGGTGAGCGCGCTGATGGTGGTGCCGGTGGCCGCGGCGCAGCTGCTGACCCGCTCGTTCCGCGCCACCCAGGTGCTGGCGATCGGGCTGGGCGTCGCGGTGTCGCTCGGCGGGGTGGTCACCTCCTACCAGGCTGACGTGCCGCCAGGTTCGGCCATCGTGCTGCTCGCGATCGCGGTGTTCGCCCTCCTCGGTGCGCTGGCCGCGCCGCTGGCCCGGCGCCGGCACCGGCGGACTCCCGGTCCGGGACCGGTCCGGCCCGAACTCGGCCCGGCCCCGGGCGCGCGGGGCCCGGCCGGTGGAGGAGGCTGGCACAATGAGGTGTGACCCGCCCCGATCATCAGGAGGAGACCCGGTGACCACCGCAGGCCCGTCGCCACGCGCCCGCTCGACCAGGCAGCGCGCCGCCGTCTCCGCGGTGCTGGACGAGATCGAGGACTTCCGCAGCGCGCAGGAACTGCACGACATGCTCAAGCACCGGGGTGACTCGGTCGGCCTGACCACCGTGTACCGCACGCTCCAGTCGCTGGCCGACGCGGGCGAGGTGGACGTGCTGCGCACCGCGGACGGCGAGGCCGTCTACCGCCGGTGCAGCAGCGGGCACCACCACCACCTGGTCTGCCGGCTCTGCGGCAGCACCGTCGAGGTCGAGGGGCCGGCCGTCGAGCGCTGGGCGAACACGGTGGCCGCCGAGCACGGCTTCACCGACATCGCGCACACCCTGGAGATCTTCGGCACCTGCGCCGAGTGCACCGCCAAGCAGCAGGCCGGCCTGCGCTGAGCACGCCCCGGCCGGCCCTGCGGGGCCGGCCGGACGGACGACGGCCCCCGGCAGCGCGCCAGCGCCGCCGGGGGCCGTTCCGTTCGCGGTCAGCGCTGGGCCGGCAGCTCCGCGCCGTCGCCGGGCTCGTTGGGCAGCGCGCCGCCGAAGCGGCGGTCGCGCATCGCGTACTGCTCGCAGGCGCGCCACAGGTCGCGGCGGTCGAAGTCGGGCCAGAGCACGTCCTGGAACACGAACTCGGCGTAGGCCGACTGCCAGAGCCAGAAGTTGGACGTGCGCATCTCGCCGCTGGGGCGCAGGAAGAGGTCCACGTCCGGCATGTCCGGGTGGTACATGTACTTGGAGAGGGTCTTCTCGTTGACCTTGCGCGGGTCCAGCCGGCCGGCCGCGACGTCGGCGGCCATCGCCGCGGCGGCGTCGGCGACCTCGGCCCGGCCGCCGTAGTTGACGCACATGTACATGGTGACCGCGTCGTTGTCCTTGGTCATCTCCTCGGCCACCTGGAGCTCCTGGACCACGCTCTTCCACAGCTTCGGCATCCGGCCGGCCCAGCGGATCCGCACGCCCAGCGCGCCCAGTTCCTCGCGGCGGCGGGCGATCACGTCCCGGTTGAAGTTCATCAGGAACTTCACCTCGTCCGGGGAGCGCTTCCAGTTCTCGGTGGAGAAGGCGTACAGCGAGACGTTCTTGACGCCCATCTCGATCGCGCCCTGCATGACGTCGAGCACCACGCTCTCGCCGACCTTGTGGCCCTCGGTGCGGGGCAGGCCGCGCTCCTTGGCCCAGCGGCCGTTGCCGTCCATGACGATGGCGACGTGCTGCGGCACCAGCTCGCCGGGGATCTTCGGCGGCTTGGCGCCGCTCGGGTGCGGGTCGGGGGCGCGGTAGGTCCGCTGCTTGCTGCCGCCGAAGAGCCGTCGCGCTGCCATGCTCACTTCTCCACGTATCTCATCGAGCGGATGCCCCGCTCAAGGTGCCACTGCAGGTAGGCCGCGACCAGTCCGCTGCCCTCCCGCCAGTACCTGGGTTCGCAGGCGTCCGCCGTCCGCCAGTCTCCGGACAGCAGGGCGCCGAGCAGTACCAGTGTCTCAGGGGAGGGTACGGCACATCCGGGCACGCGGCAGTCCGCGCACAGCACGCCGCCGGCCTGCAGCGAGAAGAACCGGTTGGGGCCCTCCAGGCCGCACTTGGCGCAGTCGGTGAAGCTGGCGCCGTAGCCGTTGACGGCCAGCGAGCGGAGCAGGAAGGCGTCCATCACCAGGTGCGACTCGTGGGTGCCGGCGGCCAGCGTGCGCAGCGCGCCGATCAGCAGCAGGTACTGCTGGACCGCGGGCTCGCCCTCGTTCTCGGCGAATCGTTCCGCCGTCTCCAGCATGGCGGTGCCGGCGGTGTAGCGGCCGTAGTCGGTGACGATCGAACCGCCGTAGGGGGCGATGGTCTCCACCTGGGTGCAGAGCGGCAACGAACGGCCGACCAGTTCGCTCCCCCGGCTGAAGAACTGGACGTCGACGTGGGAGAAGGGCTCCAGCCGGGCGCCGAACTTGGACTTGGTCTTGCGGACCCCGCGGGCGACCGCCCTGACCTTGCCGTGCTGACGGGTGAGCAGGGTGATGATCCGATCGGCCTCACCGAGCTTCTGGGCGCGCAGCACGACGCCGTCATCGCGGATCAGACTCATTCCCCCATTCTCCCGCACGCCCGGCGGCGGCCCGCCCGCCGCCCGGGCCCGCTGTGGTCCCGCCGCCCGGGCAGCCGGATCCCCGCACCGGCACGGGGGTGGAGCCGGTGCGGGGACGACGGGCCCGGAGGGGGGAGACGGGCCCGGCTCGGGGGCCGGCGCGACCCGGCGCGCCGCCGGCGTCGGTGCGGGGCTCAGCGCGTGGTGCGGGCGGCTCAGCGCGGTGCGGCGGCTCAGCGCGTGGTGCGGGCGGCCGCCGCCAGCAGCCGCTCCACCGCCTCGGGGGACAGGTTCAGGCAGCCGCCCACGGTGGCCAGCGCGGCCCGCTCCTGCGGCACGTAGCGGCCGTCGGCGAGCGCCACCCGGGCGCCGCTCAGCACCAGCCGCTCCCGGCCCTGCTGGGCCAGGTGCGGGGCCAACGGCTTCAGGGTGGCCCGCAGTTCGCCGAGCAGCCCGTCGCCCGGGCCGCCGAGTGCCAGCGGCTCGACCGGGTCCAGGCCGATCAGCGCGGCCAGCGCCGCGAGCACCTGGGCCTCGCCGTACTCCTCGAAGCCGGCGCTGCGGATCAGCTCGCAGGCCTCGGCCCGGGCGGCGGCCGTGCCGGTGCCGCCGGCCGCCAGCATGGCCAGCGCGATGGTGTACTGGGCGTCCCGCAGCAGCGCGGTCAGCCGGCCGCTGGTGAGCTGCTCCAGGCTCTCCACGCCGTACCGGCCATGGCAGTTGGTGCACTGCACGCTGCCCAGCTCCGGGCCCAGCGGCAGCAGCGGAGTGCCGAACAGCCGCAGCCAGCGGCGGCCGCGCTGCCGGCGGTAGTTGCGGTCACCACCGCACCCCGGGCAGAAGAAGTCACCGAGCACCTCAGTCCGCCACCGCGGGCGGACACCCCACAACCGTGTCACGGTGCCAACTCCCCAGACTCGGCAGGCGGCCTGCTCGACGACGCGGCAGGTCACGCGACCGGCACGACGGCGGCCGCACGGCCTCTCGTCTCCGGTCCGTCGATGGTGCCACGGTTGCCGGACGGTGTCAGCACCCCGAACGGGTGCCGAAGCGAAAAAGTGTGGCCCAGGACACATCTGTTCCCAGGCCACACTCAGGAGTCGGGCGGAACCGGTCGGTAACCGATCAGCCTCCCGCAGGGGTCAGCGGCGGCCCGTCCGGTTGACGGCACTGATGATCGCCTTCAGCGAGGCGCGCACCGTGTTGCCGTCGATGCCCACGCCCCACAGCACCCGGCCGTCCACCGCGCACTCGACGTAGGCGGCGGCCAGCGCGTCGCCGCCCTCGCTCTGCGCGTGCTCGGCGTAGTCCAGTACTCGCACGTCGATGCCGATGCCGGCCAGCGCGTCGGTGAAGGCGGAGACCGGGCCGTTGCCGGAACCGGTCAGCTCGACCTCGGCGCCGTCCAGCTCGACCTGCACGGCCAGCGCGTCGCGGCCGTCCTCGGTGGTCAGCTTCTGCTGGTCGCGCAGCGCGATCCGGCCCCACGGGTTGGCCGGGGTGGGCAGGTACTCGTCCTGGAAGACCGCCCAGATGTCGGCCGGGGTGACCTCGCCGCCCTCGGCGTCGGTCTTGGCCTGGATGATCTTCGAGAACTCGATCTGCATCCGGCGCGGCAGGTCCAGCTTGTGGTCGTTCTTCAGCACGTAGGCGATGCCGCCCTTGCCGGACTGGCTGTTGACCCGGATCACGGCCTCGTAGCTGCGGCCCACGTCCTTGGGGTCGATCGGCAGGTACGGCACGCCCCAGGGGTACTCGCCGACCGGCACGCCGGCGGCCGCGGCGTCCGCCTCCAGGGCGTCGAAGCCCTTCTTGATCGCGTCCTGGTGCGAGCCGGAGAACGAGGTGTACACCAGGTCGCCGGCGTAGGGGTGCCGCTCGGGGACGCTCATCTGGTTGCAGTACTCGTAGGTGCGGCGGATCTCGTCGATGTTCGAGAAGTCGATCATCGGGTCGACGCCCTGCGAGAACAGGTTCAGCCCGACGTTCACCAGGTCCAGGTTGCCGGTCCGCTCGCCCTGCCCGAACAGGCAGCCCTCGACCCGGTCGGCGCCGGCCATCACGGCCAGCTCGGCCGAGGCGACCCCGGTGCCGCGGTCGTTGTGCGGGTGGGTGGAGAGCGCGACGAACTCGCGGCGGGACAGGTTGCGGGACATCCACTCGATCTTGTCCGCGTACACGTTGGGCGTGGAACGCTCCACCGTGGTGGGCAGGTTCAGGATGATCTCGCGGCCCCCGCCGGGCTGCCAGACGTCCATCACGCCCTCGCAGACCTCCAGCGCGAAGTCCAGCTCGGTGTCGATGAAGATCTCCGGCGAGTACTGGTAGCCGAAGACGGTCTCCTCCCCCAGCAGCTTCTCCGCGTACTCCATCACCAGCCGGGTGCCGTCCACCGCGATCTGCTTGATGTCGGCCTTGCTGCCCTTGAAGACCACCCGGCGGAACAGCGGCGAGGTGGCGTTGTACAGGTGCACGGTGGCGCGCGGGGCGCCGACCAGCGACTCCACGGTGCGCTCGATCAGGTCCTCGCGGGCCTGGGTCAGCACCGAGATGGTGACGTCCTCGGGGATCGCCCCCTCGGTGACCAGCGAGCGGACGAAGTCGAAGTCGGTGGCCCCGGAGGCCGGGAAGCCGACCTCGATCTCCTTGTAGCCCAGCTTCACCAGCAGGTCGAACATCTTGCGCTTGCGGGCCGGCGACATCGGGTCGATCAGCGCCTGGTTGCCGTCCCGCAGGTCCGTGGAGAGCCAGCGCGGCGCCTTGGTGATGACCTGGTTCGGCCAGGTGCGGTCGGCCAGGTCCACCGTGCCGAAGGGCAGGTAGCGCTGGAAGGGCATCCCGGAGGGCTGCTGGCGGACGGTGGCTGCGGTGATCGGCGTCGGGCGGTCGATGAACGCGCGGGCGACGGAAGACTGCTCAGTCATGTGATGAGACTCTCGGCTTCTCTATCGGATGCGGGCTGGTCGGGGTGGATGGTCACCCGACGGGCCGACTCGTGCGGCGCACTACGGCGTTTCACTGCACGCAGCACAGACTCCGCGGCGAGGGAGCCGGCCTCCGAACGGTCTTACAGGCCCTCGCCGCGGCAGCTAAGAAGAAGCAGCCCGTAACGCATGATGTGAGCCAGCGTAACCGAGCGGGCGGCGATGCCGAAGCGATCAGCGCGACATTTCCACTCCTTGAGACGGCGCCTGCGTGACAGCGGGCATTCGAGTGACCACGCTGGGTGTCATGAGCCAGCTCACCGCACCCCTCTGCACGATCGTGCCGCCCTACCTGCTGGACCGGCTGGCCGACCTCGGCGACGAAGGCGCCCTGCGCACCCGGCGGGCCGACGCCGCCCTGCGCTCGCTGCGCGCCGCCCGGGCGCCGCTCACCGCCGAGGAGGCGGCCGAGGCCGCCGCGGCGGCCCGCCCGGGACGCACCGTCGCCGATGCCGGACACACCGAACGGCTGCCCGGGCGCACCGTCCGCACCGAGGGCGGCCCGCCCACCGCCGACCCGTCCGTCAACCACGCCTACGACGGCCTCGGCGCCACCCTGGCCCTGCTGCTGGAGGTCTACGGCCGGCGCTCGGTGGACGGCGCGGGCCTGCCGCTGCACGCCACCGTGCACTACGGCCACGACTACGACAACGCGTTCTGGGACGGGCGCCGGATGGTCTTCGGCGACGGCGACGGCGTCCTGTTCGGCGACTTCACCGCCTGCCCCGAGGTGATCGGCCACGAACTGGCCCACGGGCTGGTGCAGTACAGCGCCGCGCTGGCCTACCGCGGCCAGTCCGGGGCGCTCAACGAGTCGGTGGCGGACGTCTTCGGCGCCCTGGTGAAGCAGTACGCGCTCGGCCAGCAGGCCACCGACGCCGACTGGCTGATCGGCGCCGGGCTGCTCGGCCCCGGGGTGCGCGGGGTGGCGCTGCGCTCGATGAAGGCCCCGGGCACCGCCTACGACGACCCGCGGCTGGGCCGCGACCCGCAACCCGCCTCGATGGACGCCTACGTGGTGACCGAGGCGGACGAGGGCGGGGTGCACATCAACTCCGGCATCCCGAACCGGGCCTTCCAGCTGCTCGCGGTCGAGCTGGGCGGCGCGGCCTGGGAGCGGGCCGGCCGGATCTGGTACGACGCGCTGACCGGGCCGGGAGTGCGCCCGGACACCGACTTCGCCGGCTTCGCCCGGGCCACCGTGGCGGCCGCCCGCGCCCGGTTCGGCGAGGGCCCGGTGCCCGAGGCGGTGACCGGCGCCTGGAAGCAGGTCGGGCTGGCGGTGGCCTGAGGCCCGGGCCCTCACCCGATCGGCGGACACGCGGGCGGGCCCGTTCTCAGGGAAATCCCAGCATCGGCCACCTCTGCGTAGCAGACTGGCGACCATGCGTATAGAGGTGACCAGGAGCGGCGGCTTCACCGGACAGCTGGTGCGCGCCGAGTTGGAGACCGCGAACCGGATCGACGCCCCGCACGTGCACGCGCTGGCCCGCGAGGCGGTGGCCGGTGCCGCCCGCTCCCCCTCCTACGGGGTGCCGGACGGCTACCACTACGCGATCACCGTCGACGGCCGCACGGTGCACTGCGCCGACCCCCGGCTGACCGACTCCCAGCGGGAGTTGATCGCGCTGGTGCTCCAGCAGGGCACGGTGGTCCCGCTCGGGGACCACCGGCTGACCCCCTAGGGCGCGTCAGAACCCGAGCTTGCGCAGCTGCTTGGGGTCGCGCTGCCAGTCCTTGGCCACCTTGACGTGCAGGTCGAGGTAGACCGGGGTGCCGAGCAGCGCCTCGATGTGCTTGCGGGCCGTGGTCCCGACGTGCTTCAGCCGGGCGCCCTTGGCGCCGATCACGATTGCCTTCTGGCTCTGCCGCTCGATGTAGACGTTGGCGTGGATGTCCAGCAGCGGGCGGTCGGCGGGCCGGTCCTCGCGCGGGATCATCTCCTCGACCACCACGGCCAGCGAGTGCGGGAGTTCGTCGCGCACGCCCTCCAGGGCGGCCTCCCGGATCAGCTCGGCGACCATGATCTGCTCCGGCTCGTCGGTCAGGTCGCCGTCCGGGTAGAGCGGCTGGCCCTTCGGCAGCAGCTTGGTGAGCAGCTCGGCCACCAGGTCGACCTGCTTGTCGCCGACCGCGGAGACCGGGATGATCTCGGCCCACTCGATGCCGAGCTCGACGCCGAGCGCGGCGATGGCGAGCAGCTGCTCGGCCAGCCGCTTGGAGTCGACCAGGTCGGTCTTGGTGACGATGGCCACCTTGGGGGTCTTCTTGATCTCGGCCAGTTCCTTGGCGATGAACTTGTCGCCGGGGCCGAGCTTCTGGTCGGCGGGCAGGCAGAAGCCGATCACGTCCACCTCGGCCCAGGTGCTGCGGACCAGGTCGTTCAGCCGCTCGCCCAGCAGGGTGCGGGGCTTGTGCAGGCCGGGGGTGTCGACCAGGACCAGCTGCGCGTCCGGGCGGTGCACGATGCCGCGCACCGTGTGCCGGGTGGTCTGCGGACGGTCGGAGGTGATCGCGACCTTCGTTCCCACCAGGGCGTTGGTCAGGGTCGACTTGCCCGCGTTGGGTCGGCCGACGAAGCACGCGAAGCCCGAACGGTAGGGGGCCGCCGGGGAGGAGGAGGTGTCGCTCATGGGCACCATTCTCCCTGATCCCTGCGGGGCGCCCGGACAACCCCCGCCGACCGGTCGCGGCGCCCGGCCCGCCGCGGCGGGCCGGGCGTCACTTGCGCTTCGAGGTCAGCGCGCCGAGCAGGGTGATCACGAGCAGCGCGATCGACCCGCCCAGCCAGTACGGCGAACCGGTCTCGTGCCAGCGGCCGAAGCCCATGACGACGGCCAGCAGTGCCGCGAAGAACCCCAGTGTGCCGAGCATCTCCCACCCCCTAGCGGTGAGATTATCCGCTCATCGCACTTAGCTGGGCGGGAGTCGCGGTGTCAGGCCTCCGCCCGCACCCGCAGCGCTCCGTCCGGCCCGGCCAGCAGCAGCGGGGTGCCGGCCCCGCCCAGGTCGCGCACCGCCGCCAGGTCCGCCTCGGCCGGCTGCTCGCCCGCCGTCACCACCGCGGCCGCCTCCAGGCCCCTGGCACCGCTGGCCACCGCCATCGCCACCGCCGTCTGCACCGCGGACAGCTTCAGCGAGGCCAGCTCGACCGTCCCGGCCACGTAGGTCCGGCCGGTCTCGTCCCGCACCGCCGCCCCCTCGGCGACCCCGTTGCGGGCCCGGGCGGAGCGGGCCAGGGTGAGGATCTTCTGGTCTTCGGGATCAAGGTCAGTCATGCGCCGAGCATAGCGAGGCGGCGGCGGGCCGGGCCCGGCCGGCCGTGCGACCGCGGCCCGGGCCGCTCAGAGGCGCAGTGGCCCGGGCCGCTCAGAGGCGCTCGGCGCCGTCCGGGTCGTCCGCCGACTGCGACAGGCCGACCGGGGCGGCCACCACGGTGCCGATCCGGTTGCGCCGCCCGGCCGAGCTCTCGGCGATCAGCCGGATCGCCACCAGCCCGAGCGGCCCGTCCTCCGGCACCGGGATCTCGCAGGCCGAGCCGGGGATCGGCACCCGGCCCAGGCGCTTGGCGAGCAGGCCGCCGACCGTCTCGACGTCCTCGTCCTCCAGCACGATCCCGAACAGCTCGCCGAGGTCCTCGACCAGCAGCCGGGCGGTGATCCGGAACGACCCGTCGCCCAGGTCCTCGATCGGCGCGATCTCCCGGTCGTACTCGTCGGTGATCTCCCCGACGATCTCCTCCAGGATGTCCTCGATGGTCACCAGGCCGGCCGTGCCGCCGTACTCGTCGATCACGATCGCCACGTGCGAGCGCATCTGCTGCATCTCGCGCAGCAGGTCGTCGACCGGCTTGCTGTCCGGGATGAAGACCGCCGGGCGCATCACGCTGTCCACCTGGTCGACCTCGGCCTCCGGGTTGACGTGGGTGCGCCGGACCAGGTCCTTGAGGTAGACGATGCCGACCACGTCGTCCTCGTTGTCCCCGACCACCGGGATCCGGGAGAAGCCGGAGCGCAGCGCCAGGGTGAGCGCCTGCCGGACCGTCTTGTGCCGCTCGATCATCACCAGGTCGGTGCGCGGCACCATCACCTCGCGCACGATGGTGTCGCCCAGTTCGAAGACCGAGTGCACCATCCGGCGCTCGTCGTCCTCGATCAGGTCGTCCTTCTCGGCGAGGTCGACCAGCGCGCGCAGCTCCGCCTCGGAGGCGAACGGCCCCTCCCGGTACCCCTTGCCGGGGGTGAGCGCGTTGCCGAGCAGGATCAGCAGCCGCGGGATCGGGCCGAGGATCCGGGCCAGCGGCAGCAGCACGTAGGAGGCCGCGGTGGCGGTGGTCAGCGGGTGCTGGCGCCCGATGGTGCGCGGCGAGACGCCGACCGCCACGAACGAGACCAGCACCATCACGCCGAAGGCCAGCAGGATCGCCTGCCAGGTCTGGTGCAGGGTGCGCACGCAGACCACGGTGACCAGCACCGCCGCGGCCATCTCGCTGGCCACCCGGATCAGGGTGGCCAGGTTGAGGTAGCGGATCGAGTCGCTGGCCAGGGTGAACAGCCGGCTCGCGCCGCGGCGGCCGTTGCGCACCGCCTCCTCGGCCCGGAACCGGGAGACCCGGGAGATCCCGGCCTCGGCGCAGGCGGCCAGCCAGCCGAGCACGATCAGCAGGCAGGCCCCGACCAGGAAGCCGGCACTGTCGCCGTTCATCAGTGGGTGGTCGGTGCCGGGGAGATCCCCGACAGCCCGCGACCGGCCCGCCAGTCGTCGAGGATCCGCTTCTGGAGGGCGAACATGATCTGCTCCTCCTCCGGCTCCTCGTGGTCGTAGCCGAGCACGTGCAGCACCCCGTGGACGGTGAGCAGCTGCAGCTCCTCGTCCATCGAGTGCTGGGAGGGGGCGGCCAGGCCCTGCGCCTTGGCCACCTCCGGGCAGAGCACGATGTCACCGAGCAGGCCCTGCGGCAGCTCCTCGCCCTCCTTGCCGGGGCGCAGCTCGTCCATCGGGAAGGACATCACGTCGGTGGGCCCGGGCAGGTCCATCCACTGGATGTGCAGCTGCTCCATCGCCTCGGCGTCCACGAGGATCACGGACAGTTCGGACAGCGGGTGGATCCGCATCTTGTCGAGGGCGAAGCGGGCGACGTCGAGGATGGCCTCTTCGTCGGCCTCCCAACCGGACTCGTTGGCGATGTCGATGGACATGGAGCGGTGTCAGCTCAGCTTTCGGTGCGATGGGGCTGTCGGGGTGCGCGACCGCGCGGGCCGCGCGGTGCGGTGGGCTTGCGGGCGGCCGAACGGTCGCCGTCCTCGGTGTTCTCGGCGTCCCAGCGCTCGTAGGCGTCGACGATCCGGCCGACCAGCTTGTGGCGGACCACGTCGGTGCTGGTCAGGATCGAGAAGTGGATGTCGGGGACCTCGGCCAGGATCTCCTGGACCACCTTCAGGCCGCTGCGGGTGCCGCCGGGCAGGTCGATCTGGCTGGTGTCGCCGGTGACCACGACCTTGGAGTTGAAGCCGAGGCGGGTCAGGAACATCTTCATCTGCTCGGGCGAGGTGTTCTGCGCCTCGTCCAGGATGATGAAGGCGTCGTTCAGGGTGCGGCCGCGCATGTACGCGAGCGGGGCGACCTCGATGGTGCCGGCCGCCATCAGCCGGGGGATCGAGTCCGGGTCCATCATGTCGTGCAGCGCGTCGTACAGCGGGCGCAGGTACGGGTCGATCTTCTCGTAGAGGGTGCCGGGCAGGAACCCGAGCCGCTCGCCGGCCTCCACCGCCGGGCGGGTCAGGATGATCCGGTTGACCTCCTTGGCCTGCAGCGCCTGGACCGCCTTGGCCATCGCCAGGTAGGTCTTGCCGGTGCCGGCCGGGCCGATCCCGAAGGTGATGGTGTGCCGGTCGATCGCGTCGACGTAGGTCTTCTGGTTGACCGTCTTGGGGCGGATGGTGCGGCCCCGGTTGGAGAGGATGCTCGCGGTGAAGACGGCCGAGGGGCTCTCGCCCCGGCCGTCCGGGTCGGCCGCGGCGCTCTTCAGCATCGCGATCGAACGCTCCACCGAGTCCTCGGTCAGCGGCTGGCCGGTGCGCAGCACCAGCATCATCTCGCTGAAGAGCTCCTTCACCAGGGCGATGTCCGCGCGGTCGCCGGTGGCGGTCACCTCGTTGCCCCGGACGTGGATGTCGGTGTCCGGGAAGGAGCGCTCGATCACCCTCAGGAGGGAGTCGGTGGCACCGAGCAGGGTGACCATCGGGTGCTTCTCGGGGATCACGATCCGGGCGGTCGACCCGTCGCCGCCGCGTGCGCCGGTCGGGGCGCTGGTCTGTGCGGTGTCACTCATCGGTTCGCTCATGGGTCGGCGCTGAGGCCTGCCTCATCCCATCCGTGTCTCGGGGTGCCACTCGGTCGGTTCCGGGGTCACCAGGGTACGCCGCGCAGGTGTTCGCTGTGACGCGGCCCGATCGATGGTGGGCCAGTTCCGGGGCCGGTGCCACCCCTTTTCGGCCCTAGGGCCTCTCTTACGGATCTTGCCGGGCGCGCGACGCCGGGCGCCCAACGCCGCGCGCTGATCCGACAAGATCCGTAAGAGAGGCCCTGGCCCCGACCGCCGGGCAGCCCGCCGCCGCCCTCACCGGCGCGGCGGCAGCGGGATCCGGGCCAGGTCCTCGGCCACCACCAGCTCGCCGTCGAAGTGCTCGCGGGCCTCGGCCAGGTGCCCGGCCAGGTCCGGGTAGCGCTGCGAGAAGTGGGTCAGCACCAGGGTGCGCACCCCGGCGGCCGCGGCCAGCCGGGCGGCCTGGCCCGCGGTGAGGTGGCCGTGCTCCTCGGCCAGGTGCTCGTCGGCGGCCAGGAAGGTGGCCTCGGCGACCAGCAGGTCCGCGCCCTCGGCCAGTTGCTCGGCCCCCGGGCAGAGCCGGGTGTCCATCACGAAGGCGAACCGCTGCCCGCGCCGCACCTCGCTCACCTCGGCCAGGGTGACCCGGCGCCCGGCGACCTCGACGCCGCCCTCGCGCTGCAGCCGCCCGACCGCCGGGCCGCGCAGCCCGAAGGCGGCCAGCTTCTCGGGCAGCAGCCGCAGGCCGTCCGGCTCGGTCAGCCGGTAGCCGAAGGAGTCCACCGGGTGGGAGAGCCGGACCGCCTCCAGGGTGAAGGACGCCCCGGCGGCGGGCAGCGGCCCCGCCGCGGCCACCGGGTGCTCGACCAGTTCGGCGGTCTCGTGGAAGGCGGTGGCCCGCCGCAGCCGGTCGAAGAAGACCTGGCCGCTGGCGGGGTAGTAGGCGTGCACCGGGTGCGGCACCCGGTCCAGGTTGATCCGCTGGATCACGCCGGCCAGGCCCAGGCTGTGGTCGCCGTGGAAGTGGGTGATGCAGATCCGGGTCAGGTCGGTGGCCGAGACGCCGGCGTACTGCATCTGCCGCTGGGTGCCCTCCCCCGGGTCGAAGAGCAGTCCCTCGCCGTCCCAGCGCAGCAGGTAGCCGTTGTGGTTGCGGTGCCGGGTCGGCACCTGGCTGGCCGTGCCGAGGACGACGAGTTCGCGCTGCGACACCGGATCAGACCATGCCCTCGCGCAGCGGCTTGCCGCCCAGGACGTGGACGTGGGCGTGGAAGACGGTCTGGCCGGCGCCCGCCCCGGTGTTGAAGATCAGCCGGTAGGCGTCCAGGCCGTCCTCGCGGGCCGCCTCGCCGGCCTCGGCGAGCAGCTCGGCGGCGATCAGCGGCTCGGCGGCGGCCAGCTCGGCGGCGTTGGCGTAGTGCGCGTGCGGGATGACCAGGATGTGGGTCGGGGCCTGCGGGTTGATGTCCCGGAAGGCGATGGTGTGGTCGGTCTTGCGGAGCACCGTGGCCGGGATCCCGCCCGCCACGATCTTGCAGAACACGCAGTCCGCCTGCGGCTCGCCGGCCATCTTCGGGTCTCCTCGTCCTGGGTACTGCCTGGTCCTGGGTACTGCCTGCTGACGGACCGCAGCCTAGCCGAGCCGCTGCGCCCGGCGGGCGCGGGTGCGCCCGCCGGGAAGCGCGGTCACAGCTCGGGCAGCGACGGCGCGGTCCTGGCCGGCGTCCCGGCCAGCGCGGCCAGCGCGAGCCGGACGCCCTCGGCCAGTTGCGGGTCCTCGCCGGCCGCCCAGTCGTGCGGCGCGATCGGCACCTCGACGTCCGGGGTGACCCCGCGGTTCTCCAGGCCCCAGCCGTAGTTCTCCAGCCAGGTCGCGTACTTGGGCTGGGTCACGCCGGTGCCGTCGACCAGGCCGTACCGGCTGTCGATCCCGATCACCCCGCCCCAGGTGCGCACGCCGACCACCGGGCCGATGCCGAGCGCCTGGATCGCCGCGTTGACCACGTCGCCGTCCGAGCCCGCGTGCTCGTCGGCCAGGGCGATCACCGGGCCGCGCGGTGCCTCGCCCGGGTAGGGGTCGGCGGTGGCCAGGCCGCGCCCGACGCTCCAGCCGATGATCCGGCGGGACAGCTTCTCGATGATCAGCTGCGAGGTGTGGCCGCCGCGGTTCTCCCGCAGGTCCACCACCAGGCCCTCCTTGGCCAGCTCCACCCGCAGGTCGCGGTGGAGCTGGGCCCAGCCGCCGCTCAGCATGTCCGGGATGTGCAGGTAGCCGAGCCGGTCCGCGGAGCGGCGGCGCACCTCGGCCCGGCGCCCGGCCACCCAGTCGTGGTAGCGCAGTGCCTCCTCGTCGGCGAGCGGCACCACCACCGGGTGGCGCTCGCTGCCGTCGGCCCGGCGCACCGTCAGCTCGACCGGCTGGCCCGCGGTGCCGGCCAGCAGCGGGGCCGGTCCGGTGACCGGGTCGACCGGGCGGCCGTCCACCGCGAGCAGCGCGTCGCCGGCCCGCACCGCGACGCCGGGCGCCATCAGCGGGGAGCGGGCCCGCGGGTCGGAGGACTCGCCGGGCAGGATCCGGCCGATCCGCCAGAGCTCGCCGTCGCGCACCAGGTCCGCACCGAGCAGCCCCTGCGGCCGGGCGGCGGCGCCGCGGGCGTGCGGGATGACGTAGGCGTGCGAGGTGCCGAGTTCGCCGACCACCTCCCAGAGCAGGTCGACCAGGTCGTCGTGCGAGCCGAGCCGCTCCACCAGCGGGCGGTAGCGGTCCAGCACCCCGGCCCAGTCGACGCCGCCGAGGTCGGCCCGCCAGAAGTTGTCCCGCATCAGGCGGCCGTTCTCCTCGAACATCTGCCGCCACTCGGCCGCCGGGTCCACGGTGACCCGCAGCCGGGCGAGGTCCACCCGGCTCTCGTCGTCCTCGCCGGCCTTCCGGTCGGCCGGCACGATCCGCAGCTCGCCGCCGTCCAGCACGGCCAGCCGGCTGCCGTCCCCGCTGACCTGGAACGCGTCCAGCCCGTCCACCAGCTGCTCGACCCGCAGCTTGCCCAGGTCGAAGCGCTCCAGCACCGGGCCGGGCCGCTCGTCGCCGGGGGCGGCCGCGTCGTCGCCGAGTTCGCCGACCACCGGGTACCGGGTCCAGAGCACCGCGTCCTTGGCGGTCCGCAGCTCGCCGAACCGGCCGCCCTCGACCGGGAACGGCACGATCCGGTCCGCCAGCCCCACCAGGTCCACCACGGTGGCCGGCACCGCCGGGGTCTCCTCGGCGGCCGGCTCCGCTGCGCCGTCCTCCCCCGCGGGCTTCTTCTCCTCCGGCTTCTCCTCCTCGGGCCGCGCGCTCTCCTCGGTCCCGTCGGTGGGCCGCCCGCCGCGCCGCGGGCCGAACGGCGAGGGCGTCTCGGCGGCCAGCGTGAGCAGGTAGGGGCGGCCGCCGGTCGGGAAGCCGAGGTCGAAGCTGTGCGCGTCGTAGACCGGGTCGAAGTTGCGCATCGAGAGGAACGCCAGGTGCCGGCCGTCCGCGGTGAAGGCGGGCGAGGTGTCGACGAAGCGCTGCGGGGTGGCCTCGGTGACGGTGCCGTTGGCGAGTTCGGCGAGCATGATCTGGCGCAGCGACCAGGGGCCCAGGGCTGGCTGCGACCAGGCCAGCCAGGCCGAGTCGGGGCTGAAGGCCAGGCCGGAGGCGTCGCCGTCGACGCTGCGGGCCAGCTCGCGCACCGCGCCGTCGGCCAGCGTGACCAGCAGCACCCGGCCGTCGGCCGCGGCCGCCGCCGCCTGCCGCCCGTCGGGGGCGACCACCAGCGCGAGCACCCGGCCCAGGTCGCCGGCCGCGAGCCGGTGCCGCTCGCCGCCGAGCACGTCGGGGGCGTACTCCAGGGCGTCCTCGCCCTCGGCGTCGGTCACCCAGAGCGCGCCCTGCGCCCCGCCGTCGGCGGTCGCCGGCACCACCCGGGCCAGCCGCCCGCGCACCGCGGGGGTCTCGTCCAGCACCCGGGCCGGGCCCTCCCGGTGGGTCAGCCAGTGCACGGTGCCGCGCACCACCACCGCGGCCGCCCGCCCGGTGGCGTCCGGGGCGGCCGAGCCGAGCCAGCCGGCCGCGGGCAGCGGGTAGCTGCGGCGGCCGCTGCGCGGGCCGGCCGGGCGAACCTCGAGGCGGCGCGGGCGGGCGGTGCCGTCCAGCGCGTCGAGCAGCCAGAGGTCGCCGCCGGCGTGCCAGACCACCCGGGTGCCGTCGGTGCTGGCGTTGCGGGCGTAGAACGGGGTGCCGAGGTCGGTGTGCCGGCGCAGGTCGGTGCCGTCGGGGCGGCTGGAGTAGAGCTGCCCGCTGCCCTCGTGGTCGCTCAGGAAGGCGATCCGCTCCCCCACCCAGAGCGGCGAGTCCAGGTTGCCGTCCAGGTCCTGGTGCAGCCGGGCGAAGTCCGCGCCGGTCCGGCCGATCCAGAGCCGCCCGGCGGTGCCGCCCCGGTAGCGCTTCCAGCGGGCCGGCTCCAGCGTGGGACCGGAGACCAGCAGCACCCGGTCGGCGGGCTGCGGGCCCTCGAAGGCCAGCGAGCCGATCGGCCCGTACGGCAGCCGGCGCGGCTCGCCGCCGTCCACCGGCAGCGCGAAGGCCCAGGTCTGCCGGGCGGTCGGGCGGCCCGCGTTGCTGGTCGCCACCGGCTCGCCCTGCGGGGTCCAGCCGCGCAGCACCGTGCGGCCCTGCCCCCAGTAGGTGAGCCGGCGAGCCTCGCCGCCGTCCACCGGGGCCAGGTGGACCTCGGCCGAGCCGTCCCGGGTGGCGGTCCAGGCGATCAGCCGGCCGTCCGGGGAGAACCGCGGATGGGAGACCGGGCACCGGTCCGCGGTCAGCCGCCAGGCCCGGCCGCCGTCCACCGGGGCGAGCCAGATGTCGTCCTCGGCGACGAAGGTGACCAGGTCGCCGTGCAGGTGCGGGTGGCGCAGGTAGGCGCCCACGGGGGTGCTCTCGGTATCCGTCACGGCGTCAGGTTATGCAGCCCGCCGCGACCGGGACCAGCGATTCACCGGAGAACAGCCCGGCCGGGGTGGGACCGTGGGGACCGCGCGCCGGGTGTCAGGACCAGCGGCCGGTGCGCCCGAGCAGCAGGGCCCCAGCCGCCACCCCCGCGGTCGAGGTGCGCAGCACCGAGCTGCCCAGCCGGTGGGGCCGGGCGCCCGCCTCGGCGAAGGCGGCCAGCTCCTCGGGGCTCACCCCGCCCTCCGGACCGACCACCAGCACCAGCTCGCCGGTCGCCGGCAGCTCGGCCGTGGCCAGCGGCTCGGCGCCCTCCTCGTGCAGCACCGCGGCGAAGGCCGCCGCGCCCAGCAGCGGCAGCAGCTGACGGGTCGTCATCGGCTCGTGCACCTCGGGGAAGCGCAGCCGGCGCGACTGCTTGCCGGCCTCCCGGGCGGTGGCCCGCCACTTGGCCAGCGCCTTGGCGCCGCGGTCGCCCTTCCACTGGGTGATGCAGCGCGCCGCCGCCCAGGGGATCACCGCGTCGACGCCGACCTCGGTCATGGTCTCCACCGCGAGCTCGCCGCGGTCGCCCTTGGGCAGCGCCTGGACCACGGTGAGCCGCGGGCTCGGCGCGGGCTCGGCGGCCAGCCGGTCCAGCGTGACGTCGAGCGCGTCCTTGCCGTGCACGGCGCTGACCGTGCCGTGACCGCCCAGGCCCAGGCCGTCGGTCAGGGTGACCGGCTCGCCGACCGTCAGCCGCTTGACCGCGGCCGCGTGCCGGCCCTCCGGCCCGTCCAGCCGGACCAGGGCGCCGGGCGCGCGGCCGGCCAGCTCGGCGGTGCTGACGACGAAGACGGGTGCGGTCATGGCGGGGCTTCCTGGGGCAGGGGTGGACCGGCCGGGGCCGGCGGGGCCGGTCGGCCGGAGAGACGGGGCGGGCCCGGCGGGCCCGCCCCGATGGAGCCGGTGTGGCTCAGCGGCCGTTGAAGGCGTCCTTCAGCCGGGAGAACAGCCCCTGCTGGCCCGGCGCGAACTGGCCCGAGGGCCGCTCCTCGCCGCGCAGCACCGCCAGCCGGCGCAGCAGCTCCTCCTGCTCGGGGTCGAGCTTGGTGGGCGTCTGCACCTCGACATGCACTATCAGGTCACCGCGGCCGCCCCCGCGCAGGTGGGTGACGCCCCGCCCGTGCAGCGGGATCGACTGGCCGGACTGGGTGCCGGGGCGGATGTCCACCTCCTCCAGACCGTCCAGGGTCTGCAGCGGCACCTGGGTGCCGAGCGAGGCCGCGGTCATCGGGATGGTCACCGTGCAGTGCAGGTCGTCGCCGCGGCGCTGGAAGACCGGGTGGCTGGTCTCGGCGATCTCCACGTAGAGGTCGCCGGCCGGGCCGCCACCGGGGCCGACCTCGCCCTCGCCGGCCAGCTGGATCCGGGTGCCGTTGTCGACGCCGGCCGGGATCTTCACGGTCAGCGTGCGGCGGGCCCGGACCCGGCCGTCGCCTGCGCACTCGGGGCACGGGGTGGGGACCACGGTACCGAAGCCCTGGCACTGCGGGCACGGGCGCGAGGTCATGACCTGGCCCAGGAAGGAGCGGGTCACCTGGGAGACCTCGCCCTTGCCGCGGCACATGTCACAGGTCTGCGCGGTGGTGCCGGGGGCCGCGCCCTCGCCGCTGCAGGTGGTGCAGGTGACGGCGGTGTCGACCTGGAGTTCCTTGGTGGTGCCGAAGGTGGCCTCCTCCAGGGTGATCTCCAGCCGGATCATCGCGTCCTGGCCGCGCCGGGTGCGCGAGCGCGGGCCGCGCTGGCCGGAGGCCGCGCCGAAGAAGGCGTCCATGATGTCGGAGAAGCCGAAGCCCGCCGCCCCGGCGCCGAAGCCGCCCGCGCCGCCGCCGTTCGGCGACAGCGGGTCCCCGCCCAGGTCGTAGACCTGCCGCTTCTGCGGGTCGGAGAGCACCTCGTAAGCGGCGTTGATCTCCTTGAACCGCTCCTGCGTCTTCGGGTCCGGGTTGACGTCCGGGTGCAGTTCACGGGCGAGGCGCCGGAACGCCTTCTTGATCTCGTCCTGCCCCGCGTCCCGTCGGACGCCGAGTACCGCGTAGTAGTCCGTGGCCACCAAATGCTCCGCTTGTTCTGCCTCTGAGAGAAAAGTCCTGTGCGCTGCGTGCTGCGATCGGTCCGCCCACCAAATCTAGTAGGCGTCGCCCTATGACTCGGCCAGGATCTGCCCCACGTACCGGGCGACTGCGCGGACCGCCCCCATGGTGCCCGGGTAGTCCATCCGGGTCGGCCCGATCACCGCGAGCTTGGCCACGCTCTCCTCACCCGAACCGTAGCCGACCGAGACCACCGACGTGGAGCTCAGCCCCTCGTACTCGTTCTCCCGGCCGATCCGCACGGTCATCCCGCTGTCCCCGGTCTCGCCGAGCAGCCGGAGCAGCACCACCTGCTCCTCCAGCGCCTCGAGCACCGGCTGGATGGTGAGCGGGAAGTCGTGGCCGAACCGGGTCAGGTTGGCCTGGCCGGCCAGCATGATCCGCTCCTCGTTCTGCTCCACCAGCGACTCGAACAGGGTGGAGAGCACGGTGGAGACCAGCGGCCGCTCCTCCGGCTCGAAAGCCGCCGGCAGGTCGTCGACCAGGGCCGGCACGTCGGGGAAGCGCTGGCCGCCGGCCCGGGCGTTCAGCCGGGCCCGCAGGTCGGCCAGGGTGGACTCGCGGACCGCGACCGGGCAGTCGACGATCCGCTGCTCGACCCGGCCGGTGTCGGTGATCAGCACCAGCATCACCTTGGCCGGGGCGAGCGCGACCAGCTCGACGTGGCGCACCGTCGAGCGGGAGAGCGAGGGGTACTGGACCACGGCGACCTGGCGGGTCAGCTGGGCCAGCAGCCGCACGGTGCGGGCGACCACGTCGTCCAGGTCGACCGCGCCGTCCAGGAAGTGCCGGATTGCGCGGCGCTCCGGGGCACTCATCGGCTTGACCTCGGCCAGCCGGTCGACGAAGAGCCGGTAGCCCTTGTCGGTCGGGATCCGGCCGGCGCTGGTGTGCGGCTGCTGGATGTAGCCGTCCTCCTCCAGCGTGGCCATGTCGTTGCGCACGGTGGCCGGCGAGACGCCGAGGTTGTGCCGCTCGACCAGCGCCTTGGAGCCGACCGGCTCCTCGGTGCCGACGTAGTCCTGCACGATGGCGCGCAGCACCGCCAGCTTGCGCTCGTCGAGCTGCCGGGGCTCCAGCTCGGCCCGCGCGGCCCGGGAGCCGTGCGCGGACCGGACGGACGCGGCCGTCGCGCGAGTCGGGCGCGAGCCCGCCTGGGATCTGGCGGCCGGTTGGCCGGCCGGGTCGCGGCCGCTCGAAGGCGACGTTGAATCGGGTTCGTCGAACATGGCACGCACCTCCCTCGTCGCGCGTTGTGCTGGTACCGGGCCTGCTCTGCGGGGCTCCGGCGGTGCGATCTTCCGATCCCCGCCGGATCGGCTTGGCACTCTGCACAGACGAGTGCCAAAACCGTACCTGCCAGTGTAAGGCCCGGGTCCGACGGCAGGAACGCCCTGGCCGTGGATGCCGCGCGGATCACTCCGCCCGGCGTCCCGGTCCGACCGGCCCCGACGCGCGACGCGGCGGGGCCGACCGGGGTGGTGCCCGCCGCCGGACGAAGTGGCAGCATCGATATCAACCGAGCCGGGGCGGGTAGAAGCCGCTGCGGTATGAAGACCTTGAACAGACGTTGAAGGACAGAGGAGCAGCCATGTCGGCGTCCGGCCACCACACCCGCTTCGCTCCCGACCGTGGACTGTCCGCACGGATGGTCACCACGATGTTTCTGATCGGGCTGCTGTACGTCGGTTTCACGGGTGTCCTGATCGTCCTGCTGCGGGGCGCCTGGCCGCTGATCGTGCTGCTGTCGGGCGGGCTCTTCGTCGCGCAGTTCTGGTTCAGCGACAAGATCACCGAGCGCGCGATGGGCGCCCACCAGGTCACCCCCGAGCAGTACCCGCAGCTGCACGGCACCATTGACCGGCTCTGCGCGTTGGCCGACATGCCCAAGCCGCGGGTCGCGGTCGCCGACAACGACATGCCCAACGCCTTCGCCACCGGCCGCAACCCGGAGAACGCGGTGGTCTGCGTGACCACCGGCCTGCTGCGCCGGCTGGAGCCGGAGGAGCTGGAGGGCGTGCTGGCGCACGAGCTGTCGCACGTCGCGCACCGGGACGTCGCGGTGATGACGATCGCCGGCTTCCTCGGCGTGCTGGCCGGCGCGATCACCCGGATCGCGCTGTACAGCGGCATGATGGGCGGCAACAACCGGAACAACAACAACGACAACGCCGCGATCGCGATGATCGTCGTCTCGCTGGTCAGCGTGGTGGTCTACGCGATCAGCTTCCTGCTCACCCGGCTGCTCTCCCGCTACCGCGAGCTGGCCGCCGACCGCGCCGCCGCCCAGCTCACCGGCCGGCCCAGCGCGCTGGCCTCGGCACTGACCAAGGTGACCGGGCAGATCGGCGCGATCCCGACCAAGGACCTGCGCCAGGCGCAGCCGTACAACGCCTTCTTCTTCGCCCCCGCGCTGAGCGCGCGCGAGGCGGCGAGCCAGCTGATGTCCACCCACCCCTCGCTGGAGCAGCGCCTGGAGCAGCTCGGCAAGATCTCCGCCGAACTGGGCCGCTGAGCCCGCACCACCCGCCGACCCACCCCGAGAGGACCGACCCGTGGGATTCCTGGACTCGCTGCTGGGCCGCAGCAAGCCGGTCAAGCCCGACCTCGACCAGCTCTTCGGCCTGCCCTCGGCCGCCCTCACCCTGGAAGCCGCCGCCGGCTTCACCCCGACCGGGCTCGGCTCGGTCTGCTTCGCCGCGGTCGAGGGCGGCGCGTTCGGCGAGGTCGAGCGCCAGGTCCGGGCCCTGCTGGACGCCGACACCGCCGGTGGCGGCACCCCGGTCGAGGCCAGCCGGGACGAGTACGGCTACTCCTGGCTGCTCGCCCGGCACGCCCCCGAGGAGCTGCCCGAGCTGGTCAACGACCTGCACGCGGTCAACAGCGAGCTGGAGGCCAACGGGTTCGGCCCGCAGCTGCTCTGCTCACTCGTCGGCTTCCGCAACGAGTCCGGGCAGTCGCTGGCGCTGGTCTACCTCTACAAGCGCGGCTCCTTCTACCCGTTCGCCCCGATGCCGGGCGGCGGCGAGCGGCGCAACAGCCCGCTGGAGCTGCAGGTGAAGGCGATGCTGGGCAACGACCTGCGGCTGGAGAACGACCTGAGCCGCTGGTTCCCGGTCTGGGGCGCGCCGGGCCTGTAGGCGGCCGCCGGTAGGCCGCCCTGTGCGGCGGCCGCGGTGCGCTGCGGTGCGGTGTAGTGCGCGATGCGGTGCGCGTGGGCCGGCGGCCCGTCGATCCTGACGGGCCGTCGGCTTTTCCTATAGTTCCTCGCATGCGCAGCACTCAGTACGGCCCCGACCTGACCCCGCCGTGGAAGCGGCAGACGCCCGCCCCCGAGGTGCCCGCCGAGCGGGACCTGGTGGTGGAGGAGGTGACCACCGGCTTCTGCGGTGCGGTGGTGCGCTGCGAGAAGACCGCCGAGGGGCCGACCGTGACCCTGGAGGACCGGTTCGGCAAGCACCGGGTCTTCCCGCTGGTGCCGCGCGGCTTCCTGGTGGACGGCAAGGTGGTCACCCTGGTCCGCCCGGTGGCACCCGCCGCGCGCAGCGGCCCGGCCAGGACGGCCTCCGGCTCGATCGCGGTGCCCGGCGTGCGGGCCCGGGTGGCCCGGGAGTCGCGGATCTATGTCGAGGGGCGGCACGACGCCGAGCTGGTCGAACGGGTCTGGGGCGAGGACCTGCGGATCGAGGGCGTGGTGGTGGAGTACCTGGCGGGCATCGACGACCTGCCGGCGATCGTGGCCGACTTCGCCCCGGGTAGCGGGCGCCGGCTGGGGGTCCTGGTCGACCACCTGCTGCCCGGCACCAAGGAGCACCGGATCGCCGCCCGGGTCACCGGGGAGGGGGTGCTGGTGGTGGGGCACCCGTTCATCGACGTCTGGCAGGCCGTCAAGCCGGCCAGCGTGGGCATCGCCGGCTGGCCGGACGTGCCCTACGAGGAGTCCTGGAAGGAGGGCATCTGCCGCCGCCTGGGCTGGCCGGTGGACACCCCGGCCGCCTGGCAGCGGATCCTCGCCTCGGTGAGCTCCTACCGGGACCTGGAGCCGGCCCTGCTGGGGAAGGTGGAGGAACTGATCGATTTCGTCAGCCAGCCCGGCGACTAGAGCCCCGGCGTTCTCAGTCCACCAGGTCCCGCACCACCGCGTCGGCCAGCAGTCGGCCGCGCAGGGTCAGCGCGGCCCGGCCGGCCGCGAACGGCTCGGCGGCCAGCAGGCCGTCGGCCAGCGCCCGTTCGGCGGCCCGCCGGCCGGCCGCGGTGAGCAGCTCCAGCGGGCAGCCGTCGACCAGCCGCAGCTCCAGCAGGATCCGCTCCACCCGGCGGTCCTCGGCCGGCAGCACCTCACGCCCCTGGGCGGGCGTGCGGCCCTCGGCGAGTGCCCGCGCGTAGGCCGCGGGGTGCTTGGCATTCCACCAGCGCACGCCCCCGACGTGGCTGTGCGCGCCGGGGCCGGCGCCCCACCAGTCGGCGCCCGTCCAGTACAGCTCGTTGTGCCGGCAGCGCCCGGCCTCGTCGGTGGCCCAGTTGGAGACCTCGTACCAGGAGTAGCCGGCCGCGGCGAGCGCCTCCTCGGCGATCAGGTAGCGGTCGGCGTGCACGTCGTCGTCCACCATCGGCAGCTCGCCGCGCTTGATCCGGCCGGCCAGCCGGGTGCCCTCCTCGACGATCAGCGAGTACGCCGAGACGTGGTCGGGGCCGGCGCCGATCGCGGCGGCCAGCGAGGCGCGCCAGTCCTCGTCGGACTCGCCGGGGGTGCCGTAGATCAGGTCCAGGTTGACGTGCTCGAAGCCGGCCGCGCGGGCCTCGGCGACGCAGGCCTCGGGGCGGCCGGGGGTGTGGTGGCGGTCCAGCACCTTCAGCACGTGCGGGCGGGCGCTCTGCATCCCGAAGGAGATCCGGTTGAAGCCGCCCTCGCGCAGCTCGGCCAGGTAGGCCGGGTCCACCGACTCGGGGTTGGCCTCGGTGGTCACCTCGGCGTCGGGGGCCAGGCCGAACTCCTCGCGGATCGCGGCCAGCATCGCCACCAGGTCGCGGGCCGGCAGCAGGGTGGGGGTGCCACCGCCCAGGAAGACGGTCCGCACCGGCAGCTCGGCCGCGCCGAGCACCCGGCGGGCCAGCCGGACCTCGGCGATCAGGTTGGCCGCGTAGGTCTCCTGCGAGGCCACCGCACCGGCGCTGTGCAGCTCGGTGGCGGTGTAGGTGTTGAAGTCGCAGTAGCCGCAGCGGGTGGCGCAGTACGGCACGTGCAGGTAGAAACCGAACGGCCGGTCGCCGAGGCCCGTCAGGGCGTGGTCGGGCAGCGAACCGTCGGACGGCACGGGTTCGCCGTCGGGGAGTGCGGAGGGCATGCGTCCATTGTCCGGTACGGCCGGCGTTGCCCCGACGGGTGTGCCGAGGGGGCTGCGCCGGCCGGACCGGACGGGGGTGGCTCAGGCCTCGTTGGCGCCCGCGTACATCTCCTGGACCTCGGCCGCGTAGGTCTTCTCGACCACCGGCCGCTTGATCTTCAGGCTCGGGGTCAGCTCGCCGTGCTCGACGTCCAGGTCGCGCGGCAGGACGTAGAACTTCTTGACCGTCTGCCAGCGCTGCAGCTGCCCGTTGAGCTTCTTCACGAAGCCCTCGACCAGGGCCTGGGCCTGCGGCGAGGAGACCACCTCGGCGTAGCTCCTGCCGCTCAGGCCCTGCTCGGTGGCCCACTGCATGATCACCGGCTCGTCCAGCGAGATCAGCGCGGTGCAGAAGTTGCGGCCGTTGCCGATCACCAGGATGTTGCTCACGTACGGGCAGATCGCCTTGAACTTGCCCTCGACCTCGCTGGGCGCGACGTACTTGCCGCCCGAGGTCTTGAACATGTCCTTCTTGCGGTCGGTGATCCGCAGGTAGCCGTCGGTCAGCTCGCCGATGTCGCCGGTGTGGAACCAGCCGTCCGGCTCCAGCACCTCGGCGGTCTGCTCCGGGTTGTCGTGGTAGCCGCGCATCACGCCGGGGCCGCGCAGCAGGATCTCGCCGTCCTCGGCGATCCGCACCTCGGTGCCGGGCAGCGCCACGCCGACGGTGCCGATCCGGACGTCCTCGGCCGGGTTGACGCAGGAGCCGGCGCTGGTCTCGCTCAGCCCGTAGCCCTCCAGGATCGGCACCCCGGCGCCCATGAAGAAGTAGCCGATCTCGGGGGCCAGCGCGGCGCTGCCGGAGACCGAGCCGCGCAGCCGGCCGCCGAAGGCCGCCCGGATCTTGGCGTACACCAGCTTGTCGGCGACGGCGTGCTGCAGCCGCAGGCCGAGCGGGGCGGTGTCGTGGCCGGTGGCGATCCGGTTGGCCTGGGTCACCTGGGCGTACTGCCGGGCCACGCCCGCCGCCCAGCGGAAGATCTTGTACTTGGCGCCGCCCTCCGCTCTGGCCCGCCCGGCGATGCCGTTGTAGACCTTCTCGAAGATCCGCGGCGCGGAGGCCATCAGGGTGGGCTTGATCACCGGCAGGTTGTGGATGATCCGGTCCACCCGGCCGTCCACGGCCATCACGTGGCCGGTGGCGATCTGGCCGGAGATCAGCGTCTTGCCGAAGACGTGGGACAGCGGCAGCCACATGAACTGCACGTCGTCGGCGCGCAGCAGCCCGCTCTCCTGCTGGGCGATGCCCTCGTAGGCCCAGCAGTCGTGCACCAGGCGCACGCCCTTGGGGCGGCCGGTGGTGCCGGAGGTGTAGATCAGGGTGGCCAGCTGCTCGGGGTCGAGCGCGTCGACCGCGCGGCGCACCGCGTCGGGGTGCTCCTTGAGGTGGGCGGCGCCGCGCTCCTCCAGCTCGGCCAGGGTGAGCACGGTGAGGCCCGCGGGCTCGGGGCGCTCGGCCGGCAGGTCGAAGAGGATCACGGTGGCCAGCTCGGGCAGCTGGTCGCGCTGCTCGACCGCCTTGGCGAGCTGGGCGGCGTTCTCGGCGAACAGCGCCTTGCTGCCGGAGTTGGCGAGGATGAAGGCGGTCTCGTCCGCGTTGGTGCTCGGGTAGACGGTGGTGGTGGCGGCGCCGGCGCACATGTTGCCGAGGTCGGCGATGATCCACTCGATCCGGGTCGAGGCGGCGATCGCCACCCGGTCCTCGGCCCGGATGCCGAGCGACATCAGGCCCGCGGCCACCTGCTGGACCCGCACCGAGGTCTGCGCCCAGGTGAGCGAACGCCACTGCTCGGCGCCGGGCGCGCCGTCGGCGGCGTGCTCGTCGACCGGAACCGGGAACCGGTAGGCCTCGGCGTCGGGTGTGGCCTCTACCCTGCTGAGGAAGAGATGGGCCACTGAAGCCGGACGCCCGGCGATCTTGTCGGAGCCGATGACGGACTGCGCTGAACTCAACGAGACCTCCGGGGGACCAGGTGGCCGAGGGTGGATCCGTGCGGGGGTGGGGGTGGACCGCCGCCGGGCTTGCGTCCGACGGGCTAATTAACTCGCCGGTAACAAGGCTGTCGACAGCCTAGGCCCAACAGGGCACCCCTGTTAAGAGGGAACGGACGTCTGACACCTCGGCAAACCCGCAGTGCATTGAATGATGAGATGGCCAATCCTTTGGTCCGATGAGGAGAGAAACTCGGTTGGCAACCGCAGCAAGGCAGAAAATGAGGGTGCGAATCCTCCCGTCGACATCGAGAGTGTCAGAGTGCTGATCCGACTTCTCAAGGCCCACCTGCGGCCTTATACCAAACCGATCGTCCTGCTGGTGCTGCTCCAGCTGCTCTCCACCATCGCCACCCTGTACCTCCCCACGATGAACGCGGACATCATCGACCAGGGCGTGATCAAGGGCGACACCGGCTACATCATGCGGACCGGCGGAGTGATGCTGGCGATCACCTTCGCCCAGATGGCCTGCTCGATCGGGGCCACCTACTACGGCGCGCACACCGCGATGGCGGTCGGCCGGGACATCCGGGCCTCGGTCTTCGACCAGGTCCAGCGGTTCTCCGCCCGCGAGGTGGGCCAGTACGGCGCGCCCTCGCTGATCACCCGCACCACCAACGACGTCCAGCAGGTCCAGATGCTGGTCCTGATGTCCTTCAACCTCATGGTCGCCGCGCCGATCATGTGCGTCGGCGGCATCATCATGGCGCTCAACCAGGACGTTCCGCTCTCCAGCCTGCTGATCATCGTGGTCCCGCTGCTCGGGATCGTGGTCAGCCTGCTGGTCCGCAAGCTGCGCCCGGCCTTCCGCGGCATGCAGACCCGGATCGACAGCGTCAACCGGGTGCTGCGCGAGCAGATCACCGGCATCCGGGTGATCCGCGCCTTCGTCAAGGACGGCCACGAGCAGCAGCGGTTCTCGGTCGCCAACGACGAGCTGACCGAGTTCTCGTTGCGCACCGGCCGGCTGATGGCCTTCATGTTCCCGGCCGTGATGCTGATCGTGAACCTCTCCAGCGTCGCGGTGCTCTGGTTCGGCGCCCAGCGGATCGACAGCGGGGGAATGCAGATCGGCGCGCTGACCGCCTTCCTGACCTACCTGATGCAGATCCTGATGAGCGTCATGATGGCCACCTTCATGTTCATGATGGTGCCGCGCGCCGAGGTCTGCGCCGAGCGCATCGTCGAGGTCATGGACACCGACTCCAGCGTGGTGCCGCCGAGCGCGCCGGTCAGCGAGCTGCGCGCGCACGGCCACCTGGAGCTGCGCGACGTCGACTTCCGCTACCCCGGGGCCGAGGCCTCGGTGCTGCGGGAGATCGGGCTCACCGCCCGCCCGGGCGAGACCACGGCGGTGATCGGCAGCACCGGCAGCGGCAAGAGCACCCTGCTCGGCCTGATCCCCCGGCTCTTCGACACCTCCGAGGGCCAGGTGCTGGTCAACGGGGTGGACGTGCGCGAGATAGCCCCGGAGAAGCTGGCCGAGACGGTCGGCCTGGTGCCGCAGAAGCCCTACCTGTTCAGCGGGACGGTGGCCAGCAACCTGCGGTACGGCAAGCCGGACGCCACCGACGAGGAGCTCTGGCAGGCGCTGGAGACCGCGCAGGCCAAGGACTTCGTGGAGCGGTTGGAGGGCGGGCTGGCGGCGCCGATCGCCCAGGGCGGCAGCAACGTCTCCGGTGGCCAGCGCCAGCGGCTGGCGATCGCCCGGGCCCTGGTCCGCCGGCCGGAGATCTACCTCTTCGACGACTCCTTCTCGGCCCTCGACTACGCCACCGACGCCCGGCTGCGGGCCGCGCTGGCCCTCGAGACCTCGGAGGCCACCGTGGTGATCGTGGCCCAGCGGGTGAGCACCATCCGCGACGCCGACCGGATCGTGGTCCTCGACGAGGGCCGCGTGGTCGGCAGCGGAACCCACCACGAGCTGATGGCCGACAATCCGACGTACCGGGAGATCGTGCTCTCCCAGCTCACCGAGCAGGAGGCGGCGTGACCACCCCCAAGAACCCCGGTGGCCCCAAGGACCCCGGTGGCCCCGAGAACCCCGGTGGCCCGCAGCGGCCCGGCGGTCCGGGCCAGCCCGGCGGCGGTGCGCCGGCCACCTCGCAGGACGCCGCGGCCCGCCGTGGCGGGCCCGGGCCCGGGCGGTTCATGGGCGCCCAGGGCGCCGAGAAGTCGATGGACTTCAAGGGCTCCAGCCGCCGGATGCTCGGCCTGCTGGCCCCGGAGCGCACCACGCTGATCGGGATGTTCACGCTGGGCGCGCTCAGCGTGGGCTGCGCGGTGGCCGGGCCCAAGGTGCTCGGCAAGGCCACCGACCTGATCTTCGAGGGCTGGATCGGCAAGCAGATCACCAATCCGCAGATCCGGGCCCAGGCGGAGAACAGCCACGGCAAGCAGTCCGGGCTGATCCGCTCGCTGCACTTCACGCCCGGCCAGGGGATCGACTTCGACAAGATCGGCACCGTGCTGCTCTGGGTGCTGCTGATCTACGTCGCCTCCGCGGTCTTCGGCATCGTGCAGGGCCGACTGGCGACCCGCGCCATCAACCGGACGGTCAACCGGCTGCGCGGCGACGTGGAGACCAAGCTGAGCCGACTGCCGCTGAGCTACTTCGACAAGCAGCCGCGCGGCGAGGTGCTCAGCCGGGTCACCAACGACATCGACAACATCGGCCAGTCCATGCAGCAGACCATGGGCCAGGTGGTGAACTCGCTGCTCACCATCGTCGGCGTGCTGGCGATGATGTTCTGGATCTCCTGGATCCTGGCGCTGATCGCGCTGGTCTCGGTGCCGCTCTCGGTGGTGGTCGCCGCCCGGGTCGGCAAGCGGGCCCAGCCGCAGTTCGTCGCGCAGTGGAAGACCACCGGGCAGCTGAACGCGCACATCGAGGAGATGTACACCGGCCACTCGCTGGTGAAGGTCTTCGGGCGGCAGAAGGAGGCCGCGCAGACCTTCGCGCGGGAGAACGAGGCGCTGTTCGCCTCCAGCTTCCGGGCGCAGTTCATCTCCGGGATCATCCAGCCCGCGATGATGTTCATCGGCAACCTGAACTACGTGGCGGTCGCGGTGGTCGGCGGGCTGCGGGTGGCCAGCGGCGCGCTCTCCATCGGTGACGTGCAGGCCTTCATCCAGTACTCGCGGCAGTTCAGCCAGCCGCTCACCCAGGTGGCCAGCATGGCCAACCTGGTGCAGTCCGGCGTCGCCTCGGCGGAGCGGGTCTTCGAGCTGCTGGACGCCGAGGAGATGTCCGCCGAGCCCGCGCAGCCGGAGCGGCCCGCCGAGCTGCGCGGCCTGGTCTCCTTCGAGGACGTCTCGTTCCGCTACGACCCGGCCAAGCCGCTGATCGAGGACCTCTCGCTCAAGGTCGAACCGGGTCACACGGTGGCCATCGTCGGGCCCACCGGGGCCGGCAAGACCACCCTGGTCAACCTGCTGATGCGGTTCTACGAGGTCACCGGCGGGCGGATCACGCTGGACGGCGTCGACATCGGCGCCATGTCCCGCGAGGAGCTGCGCGCCGGCATCGGCATGGTCCTCCAGGACACCTGGCTGTTCGGCGGCACCATCGCCGACAACATCGCCTACGGCGCCACCGGGGCCACCCGCGAAGCGGTCGTCGAGGCCGCCAGGGCCGCGCACGTCGACCGCTTCGTGCGCACCCTGCCGGAGGGCTACGACACGGTCATCGACGACGAGGGCACCGGGGTCAGCGCCGGCGAGAAGCAGCTGATCACCATCGCCCGGGCCTTCCTCGCCCAGCCCAGCATCCTGGTCCTGGACGAGGCCACCAGCTCGGTCGACACCCGCACCGAGGTGCTGATCCAGCGGGCCATGGCGCGGCTGCGGACCGGCCGCACCAGCTTCGTCATCGCGCACCGGCTGTCCACCATCCGCGACGCCGACGTGATCCTGGTGATGGAGAACGGCGCCATCGTGGAGCAGGGCACCCACGACCAGCTGATCGAGGCGGAGGGCGCGTACGCCCGCCTGTACCAGGCCCAGTTCGCCCAGGCGCTGGCCGAGCAGGACTGACCCGACGCCGGGAACACCGACCCGGCGCGGGAAACGGCGAGGGGCTGTCATCCGGTGGATGACAGCCCCTCGTTGCGTGCGCCCGAGGTTACTTCTTCTCCTTCGGGGGCTCGGCGTCGGTGGAGAGGGCGGCGATGAAGGCCTCCTGCGGGACCTCCACCCGGCCGACCATCTTCATCCGCTTCTTGCCTTCCTTCTGCTTCTCCAGCAGCTTCCGCTTCCGGGAGATGTCACCGCCGTAGCACTTGGCGAGCACGTCCTTGCGGATCGCCCGGACCGTCTCGCGGGCGATCACCCGGGAGCCGATCGCGGCCTGGATCGGCACCTCGAACTGCTGGCGCGGGATCAGCTTCTGCAGCTTGCCGGCCATCATGACGCCGTAGTTGTAGGCCTTGTCCTTGTGCACGATGGCGGAGAAGGCGTCCACCGCGTCGCCGTGCAGCAGGATGTCGACCTTGACCAGGCTGGCGGACTGCTCGCCGATGGGCTCGTAGTCCAGCGAGGCGTAGCCGCGGGTCTTGGACTTCAGCTGGTCGAAGAAGTCGAAGACGATCTCGGCCAGCGGCAGCGTGTAGCGCAGCTCGACCCGGTCCTCGGAGAGGTAGTCCATGCCCTGCAGGTTGCCGCGGCGGGACTGGCAGAGCTCCATGATCGCGCCGACGAACTCGTTGGGCGCCAGGATGGTGCCGCGCACGACCGGCTCGAAGACCTCGGCGATCTTGCCGGTCGGGAACTCGCTCGGGTTGGTGACGGTGTGCTCGACGCCGTCCTCCATCACCACCCGGTAGATCACGTTCGGCGCGGTGGAGATCAGGTCCAGGTTGAACTCGCGCTCCAGGCGCTCCCGGATGATCTCCAGGTGGAGCAGGCCGAGGAAGCCGCAGCGGTAGCCGAAGCCGAGCGCCACCGAGGTCTCCGGCTCGTAGACCAGCGCGGCGTCGTTCAGCCGCAGCTTGTCCAGCGCGTCGCGGAGCAGCGGGTAGTCCGAGCCGTCCAGCGGGTAGAGGCCGGAGAACACCATCGGGCGCGGGTCCTTGTAGCCGCCCAGCGCCTCGGTGGCGCCCTTGTGCATCGAGGTGATGGTGTCACCGACCTTGGACTGCCGGACGTCCTTCACACCGGTGATGAGGTAGCCCACCTCACCGACGCCCAGGCCCTCGGCCACCTTGGGCTCGGGCGAGATGACGCCGATCTCCAGCAGCTCGTGGGTGGCGCCGGTGGACATCATCGCGATCCGCTCGCGCTTGGTCAGCTGACCGTCGACCACACGGACGTAGGTGACCACGCCGCGGTAGGAGTCGTAGACCGAGTCGAAGATCATCGCGCGGGCCGGGGCGTCGGCGACGCCGACCGGGGCCGGGATGTTGTGGACGATGTGGTCCAGCAGCTCCTCGACGCCCAGACCGGTCTTCGCGCTGACCTTGAGGACGTCCCCCGGGTCGCAGCCGATGATGTGCGCGATCTCGGCCGCGTACTTCTCCGGCTGGGCGGCGGGCAGGTCGATCTTGTTGAGGACCGGGATGATCGTGAGGTCGTTCTCCAGGGCCAGGTAGAGGTTGGCCAGGGTCTGCGCCTCGATGCCCTGGGCCGCGTCCACCACGAGGATGGTGCCCTCGCAGGCCGCCAGCGAGCGGGAGACCTCGTAGGTGAAGTCGACGTGGCCCGGGGTGTCGATCATGTTCAGGATGTGCGTGGTGCCCGCGTGCTCACCGGTCCTGGGGGCCCAGGGAAGGCGGACCGCCTGCGACTTGATGGTGATGCCGCGCTCGCGCTCGATGTCCATCCGGTCGAGGTACTGGGCACGCATCTGCCGCGGGTCGACGACGCCGGTGATCTGCAGCATCCGGTCGGCGAGGGTCGACTTGCCGTGGTCGATGTGGGCGATGATGCAGAAGTTGCGGATCAGCGCCGGGTCGGTACGGCTGGGCTCTGGCACGTGGGTAGGGGTCGCGGGCACCTTGGTCCGATTCTCCGTTGGTCCGGGGGTGGTATGGGTCCGGGGTTGGTCCGGAGGGCCGGACACTGTGGTCCGCTCCAGGAGCCCTGGGCAGGATCGCAAATACCAGGGTTCCGTCCATCTTCCCACGAGCCCGGCGCGGCCCGCCGGTTTGGGGCGCCGCGCTGCCGGTTTGGGGGGCGGGGCGGCCCCCTGGTAGGGTTGGCCGCTGCACCTCACTTCGGCATGCCCTCTCAGCTGGTCCGGGGCGAGGATCGCAAGCAGACATTCACCTGACAGACACTGAGGCACTTTCGTGGCGAACATCAAGTCCCAGATCAAGCGCAACAAGACCAACGAGAAGGCGCGCCTGCGCAACAAGGCCGTCAAGTCGGAGCTGAAGACCGCGCTCCGCAAGGCTCGTGAGGCCGCTGCCGCCGGCGAGACCGAGAAGGCCGTGGAGCTCGCTCGCGTCGCCTCCAAGAAGCTCGACAAGGCCGTGAGCAAGGGCGTCATCCACAAGAACCAGGCCGCCAACAAGAAGTCCGCGGTCACCAAGCTGGCCGCGACCCCGGCCGCCTGAGCTTCCTGAGCTCTCGGCTTCATCCGGCAGTACCCCGCTCCACCCCTTCGGGAGGCTCTGGCCCTCTACCGAGAGCCCCGAGGGTGAAAGATCCGTACCGCACGCGGCCTGCGTTCGCCACGCGGGTGCGGTACACAGCTTGAACGGCAGGCGCCGTGGCGGTCCCCTTCGCGGGACCGGCCGCGGCGCCTGTCGGCGTTGGGGGGCAGGTGGTGGCGAGCACGGCGAGCACCCGGAAGGGCCGCCTGCGCTCCATGCTGCTCGTGCGCCACGCACGTGTACGTACTCAGGACACGCCGAGGGCCCCGCGTCCGCACTCCCCTCCGTGTTCAGGACACGCCGAGGGCCCGCGTCCGCACTCAGTACGGGCGGCTGCCCGAGCGGGCGGCGCGGGCGACCGTGACGACGGCGCGCTCCAGGGCGTAGGCCGCGTCGTCCGCACCGCCCTTGACCGCGGCGTCGGCCTGGGCGATCGCGGTCAGTGCGACGGCGACGCCGTCGCCGGTCCAGCCGCGCATCTGCTGGCGGACCCGGTCCACCTTCCACGGCGGCATGCCCAGCTCGCGGGCCAGGTCGGCCGGCCGCATCGCGCGGTCGGCGGTGGCCAGCCGGCCGATGCTGCGCACCCCGGCGGCCAGGGCGTAGGTGATGCCGGTGGGCGGCTGGCCGACGGCCAGCGCCCAGCGCAGCCGCTCCAGCGCGTCCGCGGCCCGGCCGGTGACCGCGAGGTCGGCGACCTCGAAGCCGGTGGCCTCGGCCCGGCCGCTGTAGTAGCGGGCCACCACGCGCTCGTCGATGGTGCCCTCGACGTCAGCGGTGAGCTGGCTGCAGGCGGCGGCCAGCTCGCGCAGGTCGCTGCCGAGCGCGTCCAGCAGCGCCTGGCAGGCCTCCGGACTGGCCGAACGGCCCAGCGCACGGAACTCGCCGCGGACGAAGGCGGTCCGCTCGCTCGCCTTGGTCATCTTGGCGCAGGCCACCTCGCGGGCACCGGCCTTGCGTGCCGCGTCCAGCAGCCCCTTGCCCTTGGCGCCGCCGGCGTGCACCAGCACCATGATCACTTCTTCGGCCGGTGCGTCCAGGTAGGCCTTGACCTCCTTGACCGACTCGGCCGCCAGGTCCTGGGCCGCGCGGACCACGATCACCTTCCGCTCGGCGAAGAGCGAGGGGGTGGTCAGCTCGGCGAGGTTGCCGGGCTGCAGGCCACCGGGCGCCAGGTCCCTGACGTCGGTGTCCGGGTCGGCCGCCTTCGCCGCGGCCACCACCTGGGCCACCGCGCGGTCGAGCAGCAGCTCCTCCTGGCCGACCGCGAGGGTCAGCGGGGCGAGCAGGTCGTCGGGTGCACTCTTCCTGGCCATCGCGTACCAGCATCCCATGACGCTCGGACAGGCCCGGGCGGCGTCGGGCCCGGGCGGCGTCGGGCATGGGCGGCGTCCGGCCCGGCCCGGGCGGCTTGGGAGAATGTGGCCCATGAGTACTGCAGGATCCCCCCTCGCCAGCGGCCGGCAGCTGCTGGTGCTCGCCGACCGCGACGCCGCCGACGAGCTGGCCACCGAACTCCTCGAGCGATGGCCCGGGCTGGGCCCGTTCGAGCTGGTCCGGGACGCGCTGGCCGGTGAGGACGACGCCGAGGACGCCCAGTGGCTGGTGGTCGTCGAGGAGCCGGCGGCCGGCTGGGACGAGGAGTTGCTGGCGGCGGTGGACGCGGTGGTGGCGGACTACGAGGGCTGGCGCGAGGACGGCTGACCGGTGCGGGGCGGCGGCCGGGTGCGGGGCGGCGGCCGGGTGCCGGCGTGGCCGGGGCGGCCAGGGCGCGGAGGTTCGGGTGCGGGTGGGTGAGGGCGTGCAGCCCGGTGGGGGTGTCGCCCAGGACGGCGATGTCACCCGCCTGATCGGTGCGGAGCACGGTGGCACCCAGGGCCCGCAGCCGGTCCACCGTGCGGGCGGCCGGGTGGCCGTAGGGGTTGTCCGCGCCGACCGAGATGAGCGCCAGCCGCGGGCGCAGGGCGCGGGCCAGCTCCCAGTCCTGGTTCGCCGAGCCGTGGTGCGCCACCTTGAGCACGTCGACCGGCCCCGGCCGGGCCCGGCTGAGCAGCTCGGCCTGGGCCGCCGGCTCGAGGTCGCCGAGCAGCGCGAGCCGCAGCCCGCCCGCGCTGACCAGCAGCGCCACGCTCGCGTTGTTCGCCCCCGGGGTGGCCGGGCCCAACGCGCCGAGCGGCCAGAGCACGTCCCAGGAGAGGCCGGGCCCGGCCGCGCGGTGCTCCCGCGGCGCGGCCCGCAGCAGCGGCACGTGCGCAGCGGCGGCCCAGGCGCCCACCTTGGCCACCTCCCCCGGCGGCTCCGCGAGCGTGGTGGTCTCCACGGCGCCCACCGAGCGGTGCCGCAGCACCCCCGGCAGCCCCTCGCTGTGGTCGGCGTGGAAGTGCGTCAGAAGCACCAACGGCACCCGGGTGATGCCCAGCTCGCGCAGGCAGGCGTCGGCGGCCGCCGGGTCGGGCCCGGTGTCGACCACCACCGCGGTGTCCGGCGTACCGTCCCCGGGGCCACTGCTGACCGGCAGCACCAACAGGTCGCCCTGGCCCACCGAGCACATCACCAGTCGGGCCCCCGCCGGCGGCCAACCGGTGGCGATCCGCACCAGCGGCGCCGGCCGGAGGAGCAGGAGCAGGAAGCCCAGCACCAGCAGGCCGACCGGCACCATCCGGAGTCGTCGACGCGCCGGGCTAGCGGGGGTGGCGTCGACTACCGGGGCGGCCAGCAGGTGGGTGGCGGGGTCGGCGTGGGGATCAAGGAGGCCGGACGAGAGCGAGTGGGACGGAGGGGAGGCGGGAGCAGCTGGGGAGGCGGGCGCCGGCTGCTCGGCCCCGGCCCGGCTGCTGGTTTGTAGCCTGGTCCGCGTCCGGGACAGCAGCGGCGGGAGGCCGTAGCAGGCCGCGATCACGGCCAGTGCCAGGGTGACCACGCCCGGCCAGCCCGGGGTCCAGGCGAGCTCGGCACCGGGCAGTGCCGCGCCGGCCCGGGCCACCAGCGCCAGCCACTCGGTCGGCAGCCCCGCCAGCTCCGCCAGCAGCCGGCCCGCGCTCGCCGAGAACGGGGCGGCCACCAGCGCGGCGAACCCGCCCAGCGTCGCCGGGGTGATCGCCGGCTCGGCGAGCATGTTGCACGGGATGCCCACCAGGCTGACCCGCGGCGCCAGCAGCACGGTGGCCGGTGCGCAGAAGGCCTGGGCGGCCGCGGTGGCGGCGACCCCGCTCGCCAGGTGGTGCGGCCAACCGCGCGCGTGCAGCGCAGCGGCCCAGCGGCGGCCCACCGTGAGCAGCCCCAGGGTGGCCAGGGCGGAGAGCAGGAAACCGTAGGAACGGGCCAGGTAGGGGTCGAGCAGCAGGAGCACCAGCACCCCGCCGGCGAGCGCGGACACCGCCTGCCGCGGTCGCCCCAGGACGAGCGCGAGCAGGGCGAGCAGTCCGGTGGCCGCTGCGCGCAGCACGCTCGGGTCCGGGCGGCAGAGCGTCACGAAGGCGAAGGTCAGCACCGCCCCCAGCAGCGCGGCCAGGCGCAGCGGGACACCGAGCAGCGCCGCCAGACCACCGCGCTCGGCGGTCCCGGCCCGGGCGGGCGCACCGAGCAGCAGCGCCAGCACGATGGACAGGTTGGCTCCGCTGACCGCGGTCAGGTGGACCAGGTCGGTGGTGTGGAAGGCCTCGTCCAGGTCGTCCGGCATCCCGGAGGTGTCGCCCAGCACCAGCCCCGGCAGCAGGGCCCGGGCGTCCGCCGGCAGGGAGGCGCAGGCCTGGCGCAGTGCGGCCCGCAACCGGCCCGCGAGCCGCTGGACCCGGCTGGGCGGGGCGAGTTGGCGGGGCGGCCCCTGGGCGAGCAGCACCGCACCGGTGTCCGGACTCGCCCCGGTGGCGGGCAGCACGCGGACCTCGGCGGCGAGCCGGGTGGAGGGCAGCAGCCCCGCCCAGGCTGCGCTGTCACGCTCCTGGACGATCACCAGGACCGGGGTGCGGACCCGGGTTCCGGCCCGGCCGGCCGCACCGACCCGGCTGACCCGGTCGGCGGTCGCCTCGACGGTGAGCAGCGGCCGGGCCGGGCTGGAACCGCGGGCCCGGGAGGTGCGGCTGCGCGGATCGCCGGTGAGGGTGAGCTCGACGGAGACGGTGGTCCGCGCGGGGGTGGAGGCGGTGGCGGTGGTGGTCGCGGTGGCCGGGGTGTCGGGGGTTCCGGCGGTCGCCCGGGCCAGCGCCGGTAGTGGACCGCGGTGCAGGTCGGCCGTGTGCAGCAGGGTGCAGCCGGCGGCGGTCGCAGAGGTGAGCAGGACGGCGGCGGCCATCGGGGCGAGCGAGCCGAGCGAGGCGCGGGGCACCGCGGGCGGGGCGGCGGCAGTGGGCGCAGGGGCGGTGGTCGGGGCGGGAGTGGTCCGGGCAGACACGGTCGGGGCGGGAGTGGTCCGGGAAGCGGTGGCGGACGGCCGGCGCGGCACCAGGAGCAGCAGCAGCCCGCCCAGAACGAGCAGCCCGATGCCGACCAGCAGGCTCCGGGTCGGCTCGGCGTCCACGGCCAGCAGCAGCGCGGCGACGCACCAGGCGGCGACCGCCGGCGGCAGCAGGCGCAGGTCCGCACGGTTCGGCGGAGCGGGTGGCGGCGACATCGGTCTTCCCCGGGGTGAGTGGTGGTGATGGTCAGGTGGCGGCGGTGATGGTCGGTGGTGGCGGCGCGGTCAGAGGGTCAGCATCGGTTTCAGTTCGGCGAGCTTCCGCTCCCCGATGCCGCTGATCAGCCGGAGCTGGTCCAGCGAGCGGATCGATCCGTGCGCGCTGCGGAAGTCGAGGATGTGCTGGGCCAGGACCGGCCCGACCCCGGGCAGCTGGTCGAGTTGGTCGAGCGTCGCCCGGTTGATGCTCACCGGTGGTCGCTGCCCGCCCGGCGAGGAACCGCCGCCGCCCGGTGGCGCGGTGGCGCCGACCAGCACCTGCTCACCGTCCACCAGCACCCGGGCGAGGTTGAGGGAGTCGGTGTCCACCCCCGGCAGCACGCCACCGGCCGCCTGCAGTGCGTCCGCCACCCGGGCGCCACCGGGCAACGTGCGGACGCCCGGGTGGGTGACCCGGCCGGCGATGTCGACCACCACGGGGGACGGGTCGGCACCGCCGCTCTCCGCGGGCGCCGGGTCCGGCTGGTTCGGTGGCGCGGCGGCTGCGGCGGTGGAGGTGGGCGGGGCGGCTGCGCCGGCCGCGGCGGGGGCGAGCGATCGGGCCACCGGGCGGGGCGAGGCGACCGGGACGGCCACCGCCTCCGGGCGGCCGAACCAGAAGTGCTGGGCCGCATAGCCGAGCGCGAGGAGCAGCAGCACGGTGAGGCCGAGCACCGCCTTGCGGTCGGCGAGGAGGAGCGGGTGCAGGCGCTCGGGCAGGTGCGGGTGGAAGCGCACCCGGCGCCGGGTGCGCAGCACGGGCGGGGCGGGCGGGGCGGGCGGGGTGGGCGAGACGGACGGGGTGGGCTCGGCCGGGTCGTCGGGGAGCCGGGGAAGCTTGGGCGGTCCGGGAAGCTCGGGCGGTTCGGGAAGCTCGGTGAGCCCGGGGTGCTGAAGGAGCCCGGGGACTGCGGAGCGCTCGGCAGCAGCAGGCTGCTCGGCGGCAGCGGGCGCGGCAGGGGTCACGGGGACACCGCGAGCAGAGCTGAGCTCCACCGCGGCACCGGGCCCGGCACGGCGCCCGTAGCCGTGTGGCCATCCGTCAGGCAGCGCGCGGGCTTGGCCCACCGGGCGGGCACCCGGCGCCGGGCTCTCGCCCGGAGCACCCCGTGACTCAGGCGGCGCAGCAAGGGACGCCAGACGCCCCTGGGCGAGGGCGGCGGGTGGCAGCCGGGGCGCCAGTGAACCGGGAGCCGGGCGCACCTCCGGATGAGCCGGCTGTCCAGGTGGGTGCGTGAAGAGCGTGGCCAGCCGCTGGCCGGCGAGGGCCGCGGGTGGCAGCCGGGGCGCCGGTGAAGCAGGGGCCGGGCCCACCTCCGGATGGGCCGACTGTCCAGGTGGGTGCGTGAAGAGCGTGGCCAGCCGCCGGCTGGCGAGGGCGGCGGCCTCGCGGCGGCGGTGGGCGGCTGGGGTGCGCAGACGGTTCATGGCCGTGACGGTACGGAGCCGTCCGATCACCCGTCAGTCACGCCCGCAAACCTGTGGATAACCGGCCCTTGTGGACAACCCGGCCCCCGGATTGACCGATCATCAGCCAGCGCCGGGCCCCCGACGCGACGTCACCCCACCGCCGGCGCCACCACCACGGCCAGCAGCCCCGGCCCCACGTGCGTACCGATCACCGCACCCACCTCGGTCAGCAGGACCTCGCGCACCCCGGGCACTCGCTCGCGCAGCCGTGCCGCCAGCGGCTCGGCGCGGTCCTCGGCGGCGAGGTGGTGGACCGTGATGTCGACCTCCTGCTCCCCCGCCCGCTCCACCGCGAGCTCTTCGAGCCGGGCGATCGCCCGCGCGGCGGTGCGGACCTTCTCCAGCGGCTCGATCCGGCCGCCCGCCAGGTGCAGCAGCGGCTTGACGGCGAGGGCGGAGCCGAGCAGCGCACGGGCGGTGCCGATCCGCCCGCCGCGGCGCAGGTGTTCGAGCGTGTCGACGTAGAAGAAGCCCGCGGTGCCCGAGGCCCGCAGCTCGGCGGCCGCGGCGACGGCGGCCAGGTCACCACCGGCGGCACGGGCGTCCGTGGCGGCCAGCACCGCGTAGCCGAGCGCCATCCCGACCAGCCGGCTGTCGACCACCCGGACCGGGACCGGCGCCTCGGCGGCGGCCAGCCGGGCGGCCTCGACGGTGCCGGAGAGCTCGGCGGAGAGGTGGATCGAGACCACGCCGCTCGCACCGCTCTCCGCGGCCGCCCGGTAGGCGGCGGCGAAGGTCTCCGGGTTGGGGCGGGAGGTGGTCAGCCGCTCCTTGGCGCGCAGCGCCTCGGCCACGTCCTTGGGGGTGATCTCGACCCCCTCGGCCAGCACCTCGTCACCCAGCACCACGCTCAGCGGGACGACCGAGATCCGCTGCCGGTCGACGGCTTGTTGGGGCAGGTAGGCCGTGGAGTCGGTGACGATCGCGAGGTCGGCGGGCATGTGCCGGAGGGTACTCCGCCGAACCGGCCGGGGACAGCCGAGTCCGGCGGGCCACCAGCGGAACGGTGCCCGGTGGGGCGCCGTCAGTTCGCCGACGAGCCGGTGTTCGGCTTGCGGAGGCGCTGCCCGAGCCGGGCGATCGGCTCACCGAGACCCAGTACCTCCTCGGCACTCAGCCGACCGTTCCGCGCCGCGAGCGCCAGCCGCTCGGCCACCGACGGGCTCGGCTCGCCCGGCGCACCCGCAGCTGCCCCACCCGCAGCGGACCCGCCCGACGCACCCGACGCAGACTCGCCCGCAGCAGACCCGCCCGACGCACCCGCAGCAGACCCACCCGCGCCAGACCCACCCGCGCCAGACCCGCCCGACGCACCCGCCCCGCCCCGGTCCCAGTGCCGCAGCGCCCCCGCCTCGCTCTCGCACTCCTCGCTCAGCCGGCTCAGGTCGTCCGCCGCGAACCGGTGCATCCGGTCCTGCGCCGCCCAGCGCATCGACTCCGCGGAGTGGGTGATCCGCTCGGCCCGCTCGCGCAGTTCGGGCAGCTTGGCGGTGATCCGCACCGGGTCCGGCTCGCGCTCCAGCAGCCGCAGCTCGGCGTCCAGCTCGGCCGCGTGCGCGTCGAGGCGGTCCAGCAGGCGCAGCGACTCGGCGAGCTGGCCGTCGGTGGCGACGCCGCCGGCCAGCACGTCACGGGTGCTGCCCAGCGCGGTGCGCAGGGAGAGCCGGACGGCCGCCAGCTCGCCCACCGGGCCGGGCTTGGCGTAGGTCTTCGCCTTGAGGGTGACGTTCTCCACCGCGCGGCGGGCCTGGGCCTCGGTCTTCTCGACCTTCGTCACCACGGCCTTGGTGGCCTTGACGGCACCGACCACGAGCAGCACGACCAGGGCGGTCAGGAACAGCCCCAGCAGGATTCCCAGTGCGCCGATCGCTTCCATCAGAGTGCCGCCTTCCACCGGACCGGGCCCGCGCTTGCCGCGTCTTCGGTTCCACCGTAGCCGCCCGCGGGGGCCGCGGACCCCGGAGCCGGGGGTGGATCAGGGTGCGCTCAGGGATGTCCCTGACCCCGCACCACCCGGTCCCGTCCCCCGCCCTGTGGTCCCCTCCCCCACCGGGGTCCCCTCTCCCACCGGTGCGCCCAGTCCAGCCGCACGCAGCGCGCGCTCGTCCCAGACCGGGGCGACCGCCGTGACCTCCGGTCCGTGGCCCAGGCGGTAGACCAGCAGGGTGCGCTCGAAGGTGATCACGATGGTGCCGTCCTGGTTGAACCCGATCGTCCGGACCACCACCACGCCGACGTCGGGCCGGGAGTCGGACGGGCGGACCGAGAGCACCTCGGACTGCGAGTAGACGGTGTCGCCCTCGAACACCGGACTGGGCAGCCGCACCCGGTCCCAGCCCAGGTTGGCCATCACGTGCTGCGAGATGTCGGCGACGCTCTGCCCGGTGACCAGGGCCAGGGTGAAGGTCGAGTCCACCAGCGGCCGGCCCCAGGCGGTCTGCGCGGCGTAGTGCGCGTCGAAGTGCAGCGGGGCGGTGTTCTGGGTGAGCAGCGAGAGCCAGCTGTTGTCGGCGGCCAGCACGGTCCGGCCGAGCGGGTGCCGGTAGACGTCCCCGACCGCGAAGTCCTCCAGGTAGCGGCCGCCCCAGCTGACCGACGGCGGATTGCCGGACGGGCGCGGGGGGTCGGACGGGCGCGGGAGGTCGGCGTCGGAGCTGGTGGGCATCGGGGTACGTCCTCTTCGGTCGGCGACTGCGTGCCTGCGGTACGGCGGTGTCGGTGCGGCGGTGTCGGTGCGGTGGCGGACGGCGGCACCGGGGATGATGACGACTGACGAGCCGTCATCATCCCCGGTGCGCGGCGAGGTCCCGGCCGGCGCCTCAGACCTCCGCGTGCAGCGCCGATCCGCCGGAGGCGCCGCTGCTCACGTTGATCACGTGGCTGTGCGGGTCGTCGGACCGGGTGGCCCGGGCGGTCACGCCGCCGTAGCCGCTGCTGACGGTGAAGACCCCCCAGACCACCAGCCAGGGCTCCGGCTCGCCGTCCTCGCCGGGGAACAGCTCGGGGACCGGGTGGATCCGGCGCTGCAGGGTGAACGGGCCGTCCATCGCCTCGCCCAGTGCGGTCGCCCAGTCCTCGTCGGTCACGTCGGGGTGCCAGCCGACCAGCACGCCCTGGCCGCCGTGCAGCGAGGTGGGCTTGAGCACCAGCTCCTCGCGGTGGCCCAGGGCGTACTCCAGCAGGTCGACCGAGCTGCCGTCCTCGAGGCTGACCAGGCCCTCGCGGACCATCCGGGTCCACGGCAGGGTGCGGTCCAGGCTGGCCAGCTCCTCGGAGCTGAACAGGTGGCGGTTGGCCTCGTCGGACAGCATCGCGAGGGCGCCCTTGCTGGCGTAGACCTCGGCGTCCAGCGGGGTGAAGATCTTCACCTCGCCTCGCTCGACGGCGGCCAGCACCGGCTCGAAGAGCGCGGGGGCCTCCGGCGAGGAGACCAGGTCCTCCAGCATGAAGAGCCGGTAGACCACGTCGACCCGGCGGCCGTTCAGCCAGATCCCGCCGTCCCGGGCCTCCAGCTGGCCGACGTGGCAGGCCTCGGCCTCGATGCCGCTCTTGGCCCAGTTGGCGGTGACGTGGTGCAGGTAGGGGCCGAGGTCCTCGAAGCTGGTCGGCCAGTCGGTCAGCGCGATGAACGGATTGCCCTCGGCCGTGGTGCCGGTCTCCGCGTAGAGGGTGTTCATCTGCTCGACCGCGGTGTCCAGCAGGCTGAGCTTGTGCTCCTCGGCGAACTCGGCGAGGCCCGGGTGGGTGAGCAGGGCGCGGCTCAGCTGGGCGTTGTCCACGCCGCCGAGGGTGCTGCCCATGTTGAACTCCATCAGGCGGAAGCCCGAGGCGTCGGCGTACATGTCGGCCCGGGTGAAGCGGGTGGGCTGCGGCGCCCGGCTGCGGGCGACCGCCGCCGCCTGGACCTCGTCCATGCCCACGGCGCGGGCGAAGGCGGCCAGGTCGCCGCCGAAGAGCCGGTCCGGCAGGCTGGTCAGCGCGGTCCGCACGTTCTCCACGTCACGGTGCAGCTGCTCCCGCTCGGCCGCCTCCAGGAAGAGCGGGCGGGAGAGGTAGCGCCCCTTGTAGAGGGCGTTGAGCATCTCCGAGTCGGGCTGCGTGGCGATCAGTTCGGCGGCCTTGTCGCCGCGGCGCCGGACGTGCTCCAGGTACAGGTCCGTGAGCTTGTTGCGAGTCATCGTGTGCGGACCCTCCCAGGTCCTGCTCCGGGGCCGGCGCGCGGCCGGCCCCGGAGCCGTGTAGTGGGATCAGACCGTTCCGCTGAACGTGTCGTCCAGATAGGTGTTCAGTGCCTGCGCGTCGCGCCCGGAGGACAGGAAGCGGCTCCACGCCTGCCGCTCGTGGTCGATCGCCCCGAGCTCCCAGACGCAGTAGGTGCCCCGGTGGGAGTCGAAGGCGCGACCGGGCAGGAAGCCGGCCCCGTCCGTGTAGTAGACGGTCGCCCAGAGCTCGTTGCTGCCGCGCCAGGTGGTGACCAGCAGGTAGTGGAACAGCTCCCCACAGCGGTGCAGCACCACGAACCCGACCTCGCGGTCGAAGGCCAGCCGGCCCGCCGCGGCCTCGGCGGCCAGGTGCTCCCGGGCCGCCGTCGCCACCTCGGCCGGCACCGGCTGCTGCGCGGGTGCGATCTCGTACCACTTGAAGTAGCCGCCGGCGACGGCCAGTTCGGCGCCCGGCCGGCTCACCTTGGCGCGGTGCAGGTAGTCCGCGGGGACGCTGCCGCCGGTCGGGATCGCGGGTCGCTCACTCATGTCGCCCCCCGCACCTAGGAGATGAACTCGAAGTAGCCGTTGGGCGAGTAGTCGAACCCGGCGGTCTTGAACCGCTCGCGCGGCACCGGGTACCCCGCCTTGAGGTACTCGCGCAGGAAGAACCGGCCCTCGGTGGTGTCGATGCCGAGCGCGGTGGAGACCTCGTCCGCCGGGACCTCGGTCTGCCGGGCGTACTCCATCAAGGTGTTCTTCAGGCCCGAGCCGTCGGGCATCCGGACCTTCGGACGGTCCGCGATGTACGCGGGGAGGCTGTCCTTGAAGGCCTGGCGCAGCACCCACTTCTCCACGCCGTCACGGATCTTGAGGGACATCGGCACCGAGTAGCCGAACTGCAGGACGAACCGGTCCATGAACGGCACCCGGGTCTCGACCGAGTTCAGCATGCTGGTGCGGTCCACCCGCTGCAGGTCGGTGCGGTGCAGGTTGCCCACCCGGTAGCGCATCAGCGCCAGCGGGTCCGGATGCTTCTTGAACAGGTCGTAGCCGGCCAGCACCTCGTCGCTGCCCTCACCGCACAGCGCGACCTTGAAGCCGTGCTCCTTGACCAGCCGGTAGGCGAAGTAGGCGACGCAGGAGTCCATCACGTCGATCGCCTCGAAGAACTCGGCCCCGAAGGCGACCTCCCCGATCGCCTCGACCAGGGCGTCCCGGTCCAGGTGGGAGACCACGTGCGGGATGCCGTTCTCGGCGCAGTACCGCTTGGCCACCTCGATGTCGGCGGCACCCTCGAAGCCGACCGTGAACGCGGTGACGTTCGGGTGGAAGCGGCGGGCCGCCTCCAGCACCACGGCGCTGTCGATCCCGCCGCTGAACAGCACGGCCACCGGCAGGTCGGTGTCCACCTGCTTGCGCACCGCGTCGTCGAAGAGCTCGCGGTAGCGGGCGACGACCTCCGCCTCGGACAGCTCCGGCGGCTCCTCGCTCAGCTCGAAGTGCCGCACCGGCGCACCGCCGTTGAGCAGGTAGCTGCCCGGCGGCACGGTGTCGATCTCCTCGACGTAGCCGAGCAGGCACTTCTGCTCCGAGGCGAAGTAGTGCACGCCGTCCTTGACCGCGTGGTACAGCGGCTTGATGCCGATGTGGTCGCGGGCGGCCAGGAAGTCACCGGTGCGCCGGTCGTGCAGCACGAAGGCGTACATGCCGTCGAGCCGGTCGATGAACTCCACGCCCCACTGCAGGTAGGCGTGGATCAGGATCTCGGTGTCCGAGGTGGTGCTGAACGTGCGGCCCAGCGCCTCCAACTCCGCGCGCAGGTCCTGGAATCCGTAGAGCTCACCGTTGTAGACCACCTCGACCAGGCCGTCCGGGTCGCACTGCGGCTGACGGGCGTGCTCGCGGTCCACGATCGCCAGCCGGTTGGTGCCGAACGCCACGCCGGGGCGGGCGGCGCTCTCCGCGAAGCACTCCTCGTCACCGCGGTGCCGGATCCGCTCCAGCATGACCCGCAGGTCCCGGCTGCGCCGGGCGATCGCCGCCAGGTCCTCGCCGGCCGCCCGCGGGTCGATGATTGCGGCGATGCCGCACATGGGGTCCTCCCTCTGCCGACCTGCGGCCGGCTGCCGAACTACTGCTCGCGGGCCGCGGTCAGGCGGTGACCCGGCCGCCGAGCTGGGTCAGGTGGTCGAAGAAGTCCGGGTAGGTCTGCGCGACGTACTGCGGGTCGTTGATGGTCAGGCCCTCGGCGCTGCGCAGCGCGATCAGGCTCATCGCGAGGATGACGCCGTGGTCGTAGTGGCTGTCCACCTCGACGCCGCCCTTCACGCCCGCCGAGTCACCGTGGATGATGATCTCGTCCTGGCGCTCCTCGGCGGACACGCCGGCCTTCTCCAGCTCGCGCCGGAAGTCGCTGATCCGGTCGCACTCCTTGTAGCGCAGGTGCTCGATGTTGTAGAAGCGGCTGGTGCCGTCGGCGTGCGCGGCCAGCGCGGCCAGCGGCAGCACCGCGTCGGGGGCCAGCGAGCCGTCGAAGTCGCGCGGGACCAGGGTGCCGCCGCCGCGCACCTTGAGGGTGCTGCCACTGGCGGTGATCTCCACGCCGGTCGCCCGGAGGTGCTCCACGACGCCGCCGAGCTCCTCCTCGCGGTACTTCTCGAAGACCACCTCCGAGTCGACCGCGCCGGCCAGCGCGAGCAGCGCGGCGGTGCTCGCCGGGTCGCTGCCGACCTCGTAGTGCGCGGGCTGGAAGTGGTTGCCCGGGGTGACGCTGTACCGCATGATGTCGTCCTCGGCCTTGACCTCGAGGCCGGCCTGGGCGAGCACCTTCAGGGTGGTGTGCACCATCGGACGGGCCTTCAGCTCGTCGGTGACGGTGACCGAGAGCGGCTCGTCCAGCAGGCCGCCCAGGTAGAGCAGGCCGCTCAGGAACTGCGAGCTGCGCCGCCCGGAGATGGTGACCTCACCGGCGTGCACGTTCGACCCGTCCAGGGTGATCGGCAGCCGGCCGTCCTCCTCCGAGGTGACCTTGACGCCGAGTTGGCCGAGCGCGTCCACCATCTCGATGTTGGAGCGCTGGCCCAGCGAGGCCAGGTACGGCGTGTTGAAGGTGGTGCTGCGCAGGTTGGCGGTGGCACCCATCAGCAGGCGCAGCACGATGCCGGAGTTGCCGGGGTTGATGGTCACCCCGTCGCGCAGCCGCTCGGGGCCGGTCACCAGCAGGTTGTTGCCGTCGGCCTGGAAGACCTCGGCGCCCAGGCTCTCACAGGCCTCGATCATGGCGCGGACGTTGTGGCTGTTGGCCACGTTGTCGATCCGGCTGGGCCCCGGGGCCAGCGAGGCGGCCAGCACGGCGCGGGTCGAGGAGCTCTTGGACGCGGGCGGGGTGACCGCACCCGCGAGCCGCTGAACGGGGTGGACGTGAAGCTGCTTGTACTGAAGGAAATCCATCACACACTCCAGATCTCGGGTCTGCCGGGGTCTCAGGTCAGATGGCGGTTTCGAACGCCGCCGTGGTGCTGTCGGTACGGGTCCCGAGCAGCGCCATCGCATCCAGGTAGTCGGGGAAGCTCGCCCGCAGGTGCTCCAGGCCGTCGATCAGCGACGGCCGGCGCGCACCGAGGGCGGCGGTGGCCAGGCTCATGAAGATCCGGTGGTCGCCGTGGCTGTCGAGCTCGACACCGCCCTCCGGGTGCTGCCGGCCGGTGCTGGTGAAGCCGTCGACCGCGCCGTCGGCCCGGTACACCGGCTTGATGTCGCAGCCCATCCGCTGCAGTTCGGCGATCATCACGTCGACCCGGCGGCACTTGTGGTTGTTCACGTGGGCCACGCCGCGCACCGTGACCTCGGCGTCGACGAACGGCACGATCGCGGCCAGGGTCGGGGTGACGGTCGGGATGTTGCTGCCGTCGATCTCGATCCGGCGGGCGGCCGGGTCGGTGCGGCGCAGCCGCAGGGTCTTGGTGACCGGGTCGTGCGTGGTCTCCACCCCGAGCTGGTCGAGGGCCTCGAAGAACTCCAGTTCGGAGCTGAGCCGCGAGGGGTAGTGGTCGCGGACGGTGATGTCCGCGTCGGGGGCGGTGGCCACGGCGCCGGCCAGGTAGGAGAGCGCGGTGAAGTCGGAGGCGATGTGGTGCACCCGGGAGAGGTAGCCGGAGGGGGTGACCCGGTAGCCGGTCGCGGTCCGCTCGACGTCGGCGCCCTGCTCGCGCATCATCTCCACGGTCAGGTCCACGTAGCCCTCGCCGACCGGCTGGTGACCGGCCACCGCGATGTCGACCGGGCGGGCGGCCAACGGGGCGGCCAGCAGCACCGAGGTCAGCACCTGCGAGCTGTGCCGGGTGTCCACCGCGGTCTCGCCGCCCAGGTCGCGCGAGCCGCGGATCCTGATCCGCAGGTGGGCGTCGTCGCTGATGTCCTCGAAGTCGCCGCCCAGGTCGCGGATGAAGCCCAGGTGCTCGACCACCGGCCGGGACCGCATCGAGGTGTTGCCCTCGATCACCGTCTCGCCGGGCACCAGGCAGGCCAGCCCCGCCACACTGCGGAAGTTGAACGCCGAACCGGCCACCGGGATCACCCCGGACGCGGCCCGCAGCGACTTGCCGGCGCCGTCCAGGTGCAGCTTCTGCTCGTCCTGGTGCAGCACCCGCAGGCCGAACTGCCGGGCGGCCTCGAAGAGTCCGGCGGCCTCGGAGGACCAGCCCGGGTTGATGATGCTGCTCGGTGCGTTGGTCAGCAGGCTGAGGATGATGGCCCGCTGCATGTGCGGCTTCGAATACGGCACGAAGGACTCGCCCTTGAGCGCGAATTCGACCGGGTGGACCCGTACCTTCGTCATGATTTCCCGTCTCTGGTCGTTGAGATGAACATTCATCGGTGAGCCGGTTCGGATGTCCGGCACCCGGTATCGGGCCGCACGCACCACTGAACTCGATCGGAAATTGCCTGTCACCAGGTCAGGCCGGTGCAGGAATTGCCACGGCAACTCGCTGCCAATCCGGAAAAGGCGTACTTACCGGCCGAGCGCGGCCAGCACGGCCGCCGCCGCGCGTGAGGCGGCCAGCGCCGTCTTCGCGGCACCACCACTGCCGCCGGTGAACGTGGTTACTCCGGGGGCGACATGACGCAGCCTCAGCCCGGGAACGAGGTGGTAGCAGTCGAAGCCGGCGACGGTGTGCCGGTAGTGCTCCAGACCGTCCGGCAGCCCCAGGACGGCTCCCGCGGTGCGGGCCACCTCGGCGGTCAGCTCCGCCTCCGGCTCGGCCTGTTCGGGGGTGATGTCCCAGCGCTGCGAGGTCAGGCCGAGCAGGGCCCGGCCGTCCTCGGTGCACCGCCCGTAGAGGCCGCTGGCCGCGTCGTAGAAGGTGCCGAGCCCGGGCAGCGCCAGGTCGGCCACGGAGTACTGGATCTGCTTGGTGCGCAGGCCGCCGACGGGCAGGCCGGCGGCCGCCAGCAGACCCGGGGTCCAGGCCCCGGTGGCGAGCACCACCAGGTCGTAGCCGAGCTCGGTGCCGTCCGCCAGTCGGACGCCGGGACGGTCGGTGACCCGCAGGATCCGCTCGGTGCGCAGCACCGCGCCGGTCCGCGCCAGATCGGCGACCACCCGGTCGCGCAGCCGCCCGGGCGAGAGGTACCCGGCCTCCCGTTCCACCACCGCGCGGCTGCCCGCGGTCAGGTTGCGCAGCGGGAACCGCCGGGCCAGCTCCGCTCCCTCGAGCAGTTCCAGGCTGCCCGGCAGGTACCGGCGGACCGCCTCCAGCGCGGCCGCGGGCGGCTCGCCGGCCGGCAGCACGTAGAGGCAGCCCACCTCGCGGTAGTCGGCCCAGCCGCGCAGCACCGGGTCGCCGCGCAGTTCGGCCAGGCTCTCGGCGGCCAGCCCGGCCGCCCCCGGGTCCTCCTCGAAGCCGCGGACCAGCCCGCCGGAGAGTGCGGTCCCGTCCGGTCCGGCCCCGGCCGCCCCGGTGAACAGCTCGACCGGTCTTCGGTGCGGCTCGCGCGCCAGCCGCCAGGCCAGCAGCGAGCCGGACAGCCCGCCGCCGATGATCGCGATGCGCATGCCGGGCCTACTCCTGCGGCTCGGCCGGGTCGAGCCGCAGCCCGACCGCCCCCTCGGCCGCGTCCAGCGCCGCCAGGCAGCCGGCCCGGTCCGCGGCCTCGGCGATCACGTAGGCGTGCCGGGCGATGTAGCCGCGCGGCGGCAGCCGCAGCAGGGTGCCGGGCCCGGCGATCGCGGCGGCCGCCCGCAGCCCGGGCAGTTGCCCGGCCACCGGGAGCAGCACCTCGCGCACCACCCCGTCCTGCGGCGGGTAGGCGAACCGGATGCCGACCGTCGCCGTGCTGCGGTGCGCCAGCTCCGGCTCCCGGCCGGCGGCCACGTCCACCGCGATCCGCGCCGGGTCCAGGCCGGTGGCCAGCTTGCCCAGGTAGGGGATCAGGTCGCCGCCGAGCCGGCCGTTGACCTCGACGATCGCCGGCCCGCGGGCGGTCAGCTTCACCTCGGTGTGGGTGATGCCGTCCCGCAGGCCCAGCGCGCGGTGCGCCGCGGCGAGCATCCCGGTCAGCTCCGGGTCGGCGAGCAGCGGCTCGTCGGCGCTGACCGTGTGCCCGGTCTCCTCGAAGTAGGGCGCGGCGCCGACCTGCTTGTGGGCCAGGAAGAACGGCGTGTACCGGCCCTGGTGCACCGCGCCGTCGATCGAGATCTCCGGTCCGTCGAGGAACTCCTCGACCAGCACCCCGCCCCGGTAGGCCGGGTTGCCGCCCTGGCCGGCGCCCTCGGCGACCGCGAAGGCGGCCGCCAGCTCGGCGGCGCCCGTCGCCCGCACCACCCCGATGCTCGCGCCCATGCCGCGCGGCTTGAGCACCACCGGGTAGCCGAACTCCCCGGCCGCGGCCTGTGCTTCGGCGAGCGTGCCGACGTGCGCGAAGCGCGGTTGGAGCAGCCCGGCCTCGGTCAGCAGCCGGCGGGTGCGGTGCTTGTCCCGGCAGTTGTCGGCGCCCTCGACGCCCAGTCCGGGCAGGCCGAGCGCGGCCGCCACCTCGGCGGTGGCGGTCACCAGGGTCTCGTCGTAGCTGAACACCCCGGCCACCGGGTGGTCGGCCGCCACCGCGGCGGCGGCCTTCACCAGCCCCTCCACGTCGGGCACCAGGCGCTCGGGGTCCAGCAGCGGGACCACGGTGGCGCCGGCCAGGTGCGGGCGCTGCCAGGTCGGCTCGGCGGCGTCCAGCAGCCACAGCGGCCGCCGCGCGGCGGCGCCGGCCAGCAGGTACTCCCGGTAGTCGCGCCCGCCGCTGCCGATCAGCAGGATCAGGCCGTCAGTTGTCGCTGGAGTGGTCATCGGCGTAGTACCAGTCCTCGGGATTGATCGGTCCGTAGGGGTTGAGCGGTTCCACGCCCCGCAGCCGGCGGTCCACCTCGAGCAGCCGGGCCGGCAGGTTCGGCATCCAGATCACCGGGGCCTGGGCGGCGATCCGGTCCTGGAAGGCGTGGAAGTCGGCGAGGTCGTCGCCGGCCAGGGTGCGGTCGATCAGCTCGTCGGTCTCCGGGTCGGCGTAGCTGCCGAAGTTCATGTTGGCCCCGGTGCGGAAGAGGAACTCCCCGGTCGGGTGGTAGCCCGGGCCGTAGATCCAGCCGCCGTTCCAGTTGGTCAGCTGCCAGTCCGGCTTGCCGGTGGTGTCCTCGTCCGCGATCACCCGCTGCTCGGCGGTGGTCAGGGTCAGCTCGATGCCGGCCGCCGCGGCGTCCGTGCGCAGCTTCTCCATGATCCGGGCCAGCGTCGGGTAGCCGACCGCGTAGCGCAGCACCAGGCTCAGCCGGGTGCCGGCCTCGATGCCCTCGCCGGCCAGCGCGGGGTCGGTGCAGACCGCCGGGGTCTGCGAGACGTCCCAGCCGTGCTCGGCCAGCAGGGCCCGGGCCCGCTCGACGTCGAACGGGAAGGGGTTGCCGCGCTGGCGGGGCGAGATGAGCTCGCTGTCCGGCAGCAGCGGGACCGGTCCGGTGGTCCGGTAGCCGTAGCCGTGGTAGACGTCGCGGATGGCGCCGTCCTGGTCCAGCACGCTCTGAAGCGCCTGGCGGAGGTAGGGCTGGCGCAGGATCGCGCCGGCCACCGTCGGATTGAGGAAGTTGACCGGGAAGTAGTTCACCTTGTAGGTGAGTTGGGGAACCAGCCGGTAGTGCTCGGCCAGCGGGTTCGGGCCGCCGCGGGTCGGGTCGTCGGTCGGCTCGGTGACCGACTCCGGTGGCAGGAAGCCGATCTGGATCGCGTCGGGGCCGTGCGGGCCCTGCTCGAGGCGCCGGTACTGGGCCTCGTTGGACTCGCTCGGCACCTGGCGGAACTCGTCCAGCCACGGGCGGTCCGGCCCCGAGTAGGCGTCGTTGGGCACGAACCGCAGCCCCTGCGGACCGTAACCGGCCAGCCGCCAGGGCCCGTTGACCACACCCCAGACCGGGCTTTCGACCCAGCCCGCCCGGTCGTCGTTGCAGGCGCGCAGGTAGCGCCAGACCTCCTCGGCCCGCTCGGGGCGGGACAGGCAGTCGGCCGGCCCCTCCGCGGTCCGGTCCCAGGCGGCGGGCACCGGGGTGACGGTGCTGAGCTGGTTCATCAGCACCCAGCGCTTGGAGTACACCCGGTCGAAGGTGAAGGCGACCCGGTCCTCGGCGACCTTGCGGTAGCCGGTCAGGTTGTCCGGGAAGCAGCCGGGCACGTAGCCGCCGAAGTCGGCCTTGCGCGCCTCGAGCAGCCGCATCCAGCGCAGCACGTCGTCGGCCCCGACCACGCTGCCGTCCGACCAGCGCCAGGGCTTGAGGGTCACCGTGACGGTGCGCCCGTCCGCCGACCACTGCGGCGGCAGCGCGAGGCTGCGCCGCTCGTCCACGCCCGGCTGCCCGCCGCTGCCGTACCAGTACAGCGGTCGGTACAGCAGGGCCTGGAACTCCTGCAGGTTGGTGGTGGTGTAGTACTCCACCGGCGTGAAGGGGAAGATGTACTCGGGCACCACGCCCGGGGTGCAGGCCAGGGTGACCGAACCACCCCGGCGCGGTCGCTCCGCCACGCTCACCGCACCTCTTCCAGGGCCGAGGTGCCGCGCTCGGCATGGGCACCGTACCGTTCCCAGCGCTCGTGCAGCCGGATCCGGCCGTCCGCCAGCAGCTCGGGCCGGCTGACCGAACGGCCGGAGATCACCGCGCCGTCGGTGCGCACCATGGTGTAGCCGAACTCCAGGACGCCGTCGGGCCCGCACAGCCCGCTGAGCGAGCCGTGCCGGATCTCGCCGCCGGAGAACTCGGCCCAGAGCAGGTCGCCCTGCTGGCGGTAGACCGCCTCCGCCCCCTGGCCGGGCGGGATCTCGGCGCTGCGGAAGCGCCGGCCGTGGTAGTCGATCATTCCTCCCCCTCCCCCGCTACCGCGCCCGATCGGCGCCGCGCAGCTCCAAGGTGCAGCACTTGACGGCACCGCCGGCCCGCAGCAGCTCGGAGACCTCGACACCGTGCGGCTCGAAGCCGCGCTCGCGCAGCTGGGCGATCAGCCCGGTGGCCTGCTGCGGCAGGATCACGTTGCGCCCGTCGGAGACCGCGTTCAGGCCGAAGGCCGCCGCGTCGGCGTCACCGGCCAGGATCGCGTCCGGGTACAGCTTGCGCAGCACCTGCAGGCTGCCGGCCGAGAAGGCGGCCGGGTAGTACATGACCTCGCCCCGGGCGAGTACCGAGAGCGCGGTGTCCAGGTGGTAGTGGCGCGGGTTGACCAGGGTCAGGCTGACCACCGGGTGGCCGAACAGCTCCTGGGCCTCCTGGTGCGCGGCCGGGTCGGTGCGGAAGCCGGTGCCGGCCAGGATCCGCAGGCCGTCGAAGAGCAGGTCGCCCTCGCCCTCGTTGACCGCGACCGGCTCGACCACCTCGGCCCAACCGGCGTCCTTGAACCACTGCGCGTAGGCCGGACCCTCCGGGATCCGCTCGCCGTAGCGGAAGTTGGCCGGCAGCACCTTGCCGTCCAGCACGGTGGCGCCGTTGGCCGCGAAGACCATGTCCGGCAGGCCCTCGATCGGCTCGATCAGCTCGACCCGGTGGCCGAGCTCGACGAAGAGGTCGTGGATCCGTTCCCACTGGGCGATCGCGACGCCGTTGTCGGTGGGCTTGGCGGGGTCCATCCACGGGTTGATGGTGTAGGTGACGTCGTAGTGGGTCGGCCGGCACATCAGGTAGTGCCGCCGGGTCGCGGTGCGCACAGTGTCCTCCAGCACGGGGTTCCTCCAGGGGTGTCGGAAGCTGATTCGCCGTCAGTCGGCCGTTCGGACCGTGATCCTGGCGGCGAAGTCGTTCATGGTCCGGAATGCCTCCTCGGCGCTGTCCCCGGTGGTGCCGAGGAAGCCGAGGATGTTGTTGCCCTCCGGCGGACGCCGGATGACGTCGCCGGGTGCCGCGGTGATCTTGAGGAAGAAGACCTTCTCGGACTCGCTGATCTCGTCCGGCACGTCGATCCCGACGATCCGGCCGGCCTGGCAGATCAGGCACATCGCCGCCACGTGCACGCCGGTCGGCTGGTAGTGGCGCACCTCGGGCCGCCGCCCGCGGGCCACCTCCATCACCGCGCGGATCGGGCAGTGGTCGGCGGTGAGCCGGGCGATCAGGTCCAGCCCGCCGCCGCCGGGGCGGATGGCGATCTCCAGCAGGTGCGGCTCGCCCTGGTGGAAGCGCACCTCGGCGTGCATCACACTGCGGTGCAGCCCCTGGGCCAGGGCGCCCGCCCGCACCGCCCGGTGCACCTTGACCAGGTCCTCGGCGCTCAGCGAGGTGGGGGCCTGGTGGACGTCGTCGTCGAAGGTGTCGCCCTCGACCGTGACCCGGTCCACCACCGAACCGAGGAAGACCTCGTCGTCCCAGACCACCGCCTCGATCAGGTACTCGCGGCCGTCCAGGTAGGACTCCACCAACAGGCCCTGCGGACCCAGGTCCAGCCCCTCGGCCTCCATCCGGAACCAGGACATGTCGCCGATCCCGGTGGCCGCGTCCGGGTAGCGCTCGCGCATCGCCGCGGGGTCGTCGACCTTGAAGACCAGGTTGCTGGCCGCGCCCAGGGTGGGCTTGAGGATCACCGGGTAGCCGAAGTCCTCGCCCGCCGCCAGCGCCTCGTCCAGGCTGGTCACGAAGCGGTAGGCCGCGTGCGGCGCGCCGCCGCGCTCGTGCGCCCGGCGCATCAGCAGCTTGTTGCGGCTGGTCCGGGCCGCCTCGACGCCCACGCTCGGCAGGCCGAGCGCCTCGGCCACCGCCGCGACGGTGAGCACGCCCGACTCGGAGAAGGTGATCACGCCCTCGAAGGCGTGCTCCGCATGCCACTCCTTGGCGGCCGCGATGATGTCCTCGATCCGCTGCGAGCCCGCCAGCCGGTACCGCTCGGCCGGCCAGAAGTCCTCGGTTCCCTGGCCGTTGAGGACGAACAGCTCGCCCCCGTACTCCTCCACCTGGCGGTACCGCGACAGGTAGTAGGTCGCATTCTGCCTGGCCTCCACGGCGAGCAGTCTCATCCGGTCAACCTCCCTTGGTTGCGTGCCGGCTCTGGGGTGTGGGTGTGGGTGTGGGGTGCGTGGGGCCGGACCGCGGGTCCGGCCCCACGGGGATCAGCCGACCGAGTCGGGCACCGGCTCGGGCTCGGGAAGCACGACCGGCAGCACGGCCGGCCGGGTGCGGGCCAGCGAGGCGGTGACCAACGCGGCCGGCACCGCGCCGACCAGACCCAGGATCATGAAGGCGGCGCTCACGCTGACGTGGTCCGACACCTGCGACAGCGCCAGGGTGGCCACCAGCGCGGAGGCCAGGCCCACCGCGTTCGCGGTGCCGAAGACCCGCCCCGCCCGGCTCTCGTGGATCGCCTTCATCAGCTCGGTGCGCACGGTCAGCCGACCCAGCCCGAAGGTGTAGCCGGCGGCGAAGATCAGCGGCAGCAGGCTCCACACGCTCAGCGGCATCAGGATCTCGATCAGGCCGGTGGAGACCAGGCCCACCACGATCCGCACCCGGTAGTCGAAGCGCTCCTGGAGCCGCTTGAAGTGGGTGGCGCCCAGCGTGAAGCCGACCCCGGCGGCCGCGTCGGTCAGGCCCAGGAAGGCCGCGCCCATCTTGAACTTGTGGATCACCAGGACCAGCAGCAGCGTGTTGACCACCGTGATCACCGTGGCGCTGACCACGAAGAGCGCGCCCAGCCGCAGCACCAGCGAACGGTTCGCCCGCCGGGTCTGCTCGGCCGCCGCGGCCGCCTGCTCGCCCTCCTCGGCGCTCTGCACCGGGGCCGGCACCCGCCTGCCCATCGCCCAGGTGAGCAGGGCCGAGAGCGCGAAGGTGGCCGCGTTGAAGTAGAACAGCGGCTTGGTGCCGACGAACTGCACGGCCACCCCGCCGATGGTGGCGGAGATCAGGAAGCCGGCCTGCGAGGCGATCTCGTAGTTGGCGCTGAACCGGGCCATCCGGGCGTCCGAGATCCGCTCCTTCATCAGGGCGGCGCTGGCCGGCATGTAGAGGGCCGCGACGGCCGACAGCACGAAGCTGGTGACGTAGGCGGCGACCTCGGGGTTGCCGCCGAGCAGGATCACGGTCGGCAGGGCCGCCGCGGCCACCATGCTGATCGTGTCGGCCAGCACGCACAGCGTCCGCCGGTCCACCCGGTCGGCCACCCGGCCGAAGTAGACCGACAGCAGCACCTGCGGGATGGCCGAGGCGATGAACACCCAGCCGACCGAGAGCGTGGTGCCGGTGGCCTTGTAGGCCAGCAGGGAGGCCGCGATCAGCTGGATGTTGTTGCCGAGGTTGGTGATGAAGACCGCCGGGACGAACAGCTTCTCGTTGCGCGTCAGCGGCGGCTTCGCGGCCGGGGAGGTCACGGGGCACTCGATTCGACGGGGCGGGACAGGTCGGGGCCGGGCACGGCCGGGCCGGGCACGGCCGGGCCGGGCAGTTCCGGGCCGGGCAGCTCGGGCAGGGTGAAGGCCGCGATGGTGGCACCACCGCGCTCCAGCACCAGGTCGATCCCGGCCGCCGCGGCGCGCTCGGCGGTGTCGATCAGGATCGGCGCGGCGTACGCCAGCAGCGTGCGGACCTCGAAGAGCAGGTCGGCCAGCGCGGTCAGGTCACCGGCCACCCGGTCGGCCCGGTCACGCAGCCGGCCCAGCTGCGCCGAGATCGCCTCGGCCGCCGCCGAGATGCTGTAGCTGGGCAGCCGGTAGTGCGGCCGCAGCCGCTCGGCCAGCGCGGCGGCCCTGCGCCGGCCCTGGGCGCTGACGTCCAGCAGGGTGCCCTCGGCCACCGGCGCGCTCGCCTTCGCCAGCGCCTCGGCCAGCGCGTTCCACGGCTCCACCAGCCGGCGGTTGACCACCACCGGCAGCTCGGCCCGGCTGAAGTTGCTGCGCCGGAACTCCGGGCTGGTCAGCGCCAGGTAGAAGCGGGCCAGGTCGCGCGGCACCTCGGCGATCAGTTCCTCGCTCCACACCACGTGGTTGCGGCTGGTGGAGAACTTCTCGTACCCGAGCTCGTAGAACTCGTTGCAGACGATCGCGGTCGGGCGGACGTAGCGCTCGCCGTGCGCCAGCAGCAGCGCCACGTAGGTCATCGCCCAGTTGGGCGCGTTGTCGAAGCCGAGGAAGTAGACCAGCTCCGCCGCGTGCTCGGCCTTCCAGTGCTCGTCGACCGCCGCGGTCCGCTCGCCCTGCTCGGCCAGCGCGTACCAACTGCCGTGGATGCACTGGGCCATGGCCTCGGCCCACGGGTTGATCACCTGGCCCGGGGTCTCGGCGAACGGCGCCGGGATGCCCCGGCCGATCGGGTAGGTGATCGGCAGGTCGAGCAGCGGGCGCGCCAGCAGCTCGCCGATCAGCTGCTCGATGTGCGGCCGCCAGCGGAACGGGCGCTCCGCGTGGAAGCGGGTCAGCTGCTCGCGGTACTCCTCCATCGGCAGCACCAGCAGCGCGGTGGGCCGCAGCGTGACCGGGTCGGCGGGGTCCACCGTGGAGCGCAGGTCGCGCAGTTCGGCGTAGTCCACCGGGTGGCCGCAGCTCTCGCAGACACCGCCGCAGGTGGTGTCCAGGCAGACCGGGCACTCGCCCGCCACCAGTCCGTCCAGCAGGAACTCGCCGCGCGCCTCGGAGTACGGCAGCGGGACCTCGCGCAGCGCGAGCCTGCCCGCGTCGTGCAGCGCGGTCAGGAAGTCCAGCACGGCCGTGGCGTAGGACTCTGCGGCCGGCACGAAGCCGGTGGTGGAGATCCCGGCCGCCGCCACGCTGCGCCGGACCCCGTCGGCCGAGTCGGCGAGCAGCTGGTCGGCGGTCACCCCGCGGCGCAGCGCCGTGGAGGTGACGTAGGTCTGGTTGTCGTCGGTGCCGGTCGGGAAGACCACCGAGCGGCCGCTCGCCCGCAGGTAGCGGGCGTAGACGTCGGCGTTCAGGTAGGGCCCGGCCAGGTGGCCGGCGTGCAGCGGCCCGTTCGGGGTGGCGAACGGCGCGATGACGATCGCGCGCGGCGCGTCGGCGGTCACTCCGCCGCTGCCTCGGCCTCGTGGCGGGCGGAGAACTTGGCCGCCAGCTCGGCGTCCCACCAGACGCTGAAGAACTCGAAGTCACCGTCGGTCTCGTTGATGACCTCGTGCTCGGTGCCGGGGCGGAAGTGCACCACGTCGCCGGCCCGGAACGGGGCGCGCACGCCGCCGCTGCTCAGCACCGCCTCGCCCTTGGTGGCGACGAACATCTCGTACTCGTGGTGCGAGTGCGGGGTGGTGGACGTGCCGGGGCGGACCACCGCGTACGCGCCCTCGAACGGGGCGTTCAGTGCCGGCCACGGGAGGATGCGCTGCGACTCCACGCCGTACTCGTGGGCCAGGTTCGCGCGGTCGAGCCTGCGGAATTCCATCGGGTTTCCTTCTTCGGTTGCTGGCAAGGCAGTTCGGGTCCCGCGGCCGGCGGGATTCGGGGGTTGCGGCCTCAGGCTGCCGGCACGGCGGCCAGGTCGGTGTCGGCGCGGTGCGCGAGCAGGTCCTCGACGATCCGCCCGCCCCGGGTGCCGAGCACGCTGAGCAGCGAGTCGGAGATCCCGTGGCTGGCCTCGTTGACGCCCTGCAGGTAGACCGAGGCGGAGGCCGAGGCGGGCAGCTCCAGGCGGTAGTTGCGGGTGACCCTGATGTCCTCGAGCTCGGCCGAGTCGGCCAGCTGGCGGATCAGCGAGGGCATCGTCTTCTGGAAGCCGGTGCCGAGCAGCACCACGTCGCAGCGCAGCTCGCGCAGCGCGCCGGTCTTCCGGTCCGCCAGCGTGAGCACCACCTCGTCACCGTCCAGCTGGGCGTCGGTGATGTCCACCATCGGGGTGATGTGCATCCGCTCGGCGCCGGTGAGGCGCTCCAGGTACATCTGCCGGTAGAGCGTGTCCAGGGTGGCCGGGGCCAGGCCCGCGTAGTTGCTGCGGTGCATCTCGGCGAGCAGCTGGGTGCGCGCCTCGGGCTGGGCGTCGAAGAACTCGTCGACGAACGAGGCGTAGTAGAGCTCGTTGGTGAACTTGCTGCTCTCGTAGCCGTTCAGGCCGATCGCCCGCATCACCATGGTGACCTGGGCGTTCGGCATCGCCTGGTGGGTCGCGTAGAGCATCTCCGCGGCGCTCTGCGCACCGCCGACCACGACCACCCGGTGGGCGCCGGCCGGATCGAGCGCGCCGATCCGCTGCGTGTAGGAGGTGCTGTGGATCACCCGCTCGGCCGGCAGCGCCTTGAACACCTCGGGGATGTGCGGCTCACGGCCGATCCCGATGGACAGGCTCCGGGACTCGACCGCGGAGCCGTCCGTGAAGCGGGTCTGCCACCCCACGATGGCGCCGCCCGCCGCCCGGACCGGCTCGATCCGCTCCGCCCGGCGGCCGTGGGCGACCCGCACCAGCGAGAGGGACTCGGCCACCCAGCGCAGGTAGTTGGAGATCTCCAGCCGGTACGGGGTGAAGCTGCCGAGGTTGACGAACTCGTCCAGTCGCCCGGTGCTGTGCAGGAAGTTGACGAAGGAGAACCGGCTGCGCGGGTTCCGCATCGTCACCAGGTCCTTCAGGAAGGACACCTGGCTCTGGGTCCACGGGATCAACAGACCGGGCTGCCAGACCGGCGCCTCGTGGTCGTCGACCACCAGGGTCCGGGCGGCCAGCTCCGGTGCCATCTCCTCGACACCCACCGCGAAGGCCAGGTTGGCGGGGCCGCCGCCCACCGCCAGTACATCGACTTCTTGGATACCCAAGGTAAACGCCTCCCGCTCGACAGGTCTCGGTTACGACGGTGCTCAGATGGTGGCCGCCGCCACGTGCGGAACCGGCGAGATCGGACGGCTGCCCCACTCGAAACTGTTCGGCTGCGAGCTCAAGGCGGTCAAGGAAAGCGCGAGGAGAGCGGTGACAGCGAAAACGGCGCTCAGGACACGCGTCATGAAGAGTCCTCAGAGATTGGGAGCCTGATCGGCTGGCCGATTGCCGGCATCTGCGGCCGACTTGAGCCACAACTAAAGCCGACCTCCAGGGGGTTGTCACCGCTCCTCGAGGCGGCAGCACGTGCCATGGCAGCTCAGTGTCAGGCGGTACAAACCGGACATCAGGCCGGTCCGGCCCCGAAAGAGACGAGGCCACAGCCCTGGGGCTGCAGCCTCGTCACGGTGACCACAAGTGCGGCGCTAGCGGTCGATCCAGCCACGCTTGACCGCCTCCACACCCAGCTCGAACCGTGAGTGGGCGTTCAGCCGGTCCATCAGATCGGCGATGCCACGTCTCAAGGTTCTTACTGACATGCCGAGTTGGCGGGCCACCGCGTCGTCCTTGGCGCCGGAGGCGAGCAGCCGCAGGATGGTCTGCTCGACCAGGCTGCACTCCTCCGACTTGGTGGTCAGTTCGGCGAGCGACTGGCTGGCGTGCCAGTAGGACTCGAAGAGCGCCATCAGGGCGGTGACCGTGCCCGGGTCGCGGATCAGCATCCCGCCGCTGCTGCCGTCGTTCGGATCGAGCGGGACCACGGCAACGCGGCGGTCCACCACCAGCAGCCGCAGCGGCACCCGCGGCGTGATCCTGATCTCCGCACCGGCGGCGACCAGTTCGGCGGCGTACTCCATCGCCGGGCCCTCGGCGAGGATCGAGTCGGGGTAGAGGGTGCGCATCCGCACCCCCCGGGCGAGCACCGCCTGGTTGAGCGGTCTGCTGGCGCTGCGGGCGTTGGTCGGGTTGGCGGCCGGCGGGGTGAAGGCCGCGATCTCCGTGTGGGCCCGGACCGCCAGTTCCTCGAGGCGTTGGCGAACTGCGTGCAGTCCGTCCAGTCGTTCCGGCATACAGTCCTCATCCGGTCGGCTACTCTTCACCGTGAACGTGGGCATCACCGAGGAGAACAGCTCGTAGCCGCGCTGGATCCGCTTCCAGCGTTCGTCCAGCACCGCCTGCTCGCGCGCGATGAGTTGCTGCATCGCGAGGGCCGGATGTGCCGCCACAAGCGGCGCCTCGGGCCCGGGTGCCTCCTCCGGCCCCGAGTCGTGGATCAGCGACAGCTCGAACATGCGATTCAGCAGAACCGAGGTCTCGTCGTCGCTTCGCCCCAGATGAACGGCGAGGTCCGAACGGCGGACCGACGGCTCGCTCAGCAGCAGGGTGTAGGCCGAGGCAATGTCGCCGTCGGCCATGGTGCTCTGTTCTCCTGACACGGTGGCCCCCCACACGTTAGTAACATTGGGCAACTCAGCGAATCGGTTGAGCGATCAGTGCTGTCAGCGGTAACCCGATCAACGACGACCTGGGGGCACCGGAAATGTGAAATTCGGGCGGTTCAGGAAGGGAGCCCGCGGTGGATCTCACGGACGCGCAGTGGGAGCTGGTCGAGCCGCTGCTGCCGAAGCCGAACTCCGGCCCTCGCGGCGGGCGCAAGGAGAAGCACCCGCGACGCCGGATCGCCGCCGCAGTCCTCTTCGTCAGGCAGACCGGCTGCCCGTGGCGGCATCTCCCGGACGAGTTCCCGCCATGGCCCACCGCCTACTGGTACCACCGGCAATGGGACTCCGACGGAACCCTGGAACGCGTTCGGGAAGCCCTCGATAAACAGGAGCTCCTGAATAACTGGCCGCCGCCCTGGTAAATGGCCCGGTCACGCTCGAGCGACCCGGCCGCGGGCAGGCGAAGGCATAAGCAGGCTACGCAGCCGCTCTGCGGCCGGAGCCGCAGCCCCCTCCCCACCCGGTTCTCAAACACAACCGGAACCTTACCGCACGCTTGTCGAAACCGCTGCTACTCAGGGGAATCGGTCTGCGTCGACCGAGCAGTCCGCCGACCGGACCGCCGGGGCCCGGCGAACCGTCTTCGGGACATGTAGCCGGTGCCCCCGGAAACGGCAAGAGCCGGATTGTTGCAATCCTGCGAATAAGGTCGGACGCGGGGGGCGGAAATATTCCGCCGTAAATTCGAGGCCAATTTGCGTTTACCGGCGCAATTCGGCACCGAAGGCGCAAGTCCGGCTCGACCGGGCCGGATCGCCCGCCGAACGCAGCAGGGCCGGCCGCCCGACGGCGACCGGCCCTGCTGCGCGTGGGCTGCGACGTCAGCCCGTGACGATGTTCACCAGCTTCGGCGCCCGGGCGATCACCTTGCGCACCGGCGCCCCGCCGATCGCGGCCTGCACCGCCGGGTCGGCCAGCGCCAGGGTCTCCAGCTCGGCGTCCGAGATCGCCGGCGGGACCTCCAGCCGGGCCTTGACCTTGCCCTTGACCTGGACCACGCAGGTGACGGTGTCGTCCACCAGGTAGGCCGGGTCGGCGACCGGGAAGTCGGCGAAGGCCAGCGAGTCGGTGTGGCCCAGCTTGCGCCACAGCTCCTCGGCGACGTGCGGGGCCAGCGGGGCGACCATCAGGACCAGCGCCTCGGCCACCTCGCGCGGCGTCGAACCGCGCTTGACCAGGTGGTTGTTCAGCTCGATCGCCTTGGCCACCGCGGTGTTGAAGCGCAGCCCGGCCAGGTCGCCGCGGATCCCGTCGATCGCCTTGTGCAGCGCGCGCAGCGTGGCCTCGTCGGCCGGCTCGTCGCCGACCACCAGCTCGCCGGTCTCCTCGGAGACCACGTTGCGCCACAGCCGCTGCAGGAAACGGTAGGAGCCGACCACGGCGCGCGGGTCCCACGGGCGGGAGACGTCCAGCGGGCCCATCGACATCTCGTACAGGCGCAGCGTGTCGGCGCCGTACTCGGCGCAGATGGTGTCCGGCGCGACCGCGTTCTTCAGCGACTTGCCCATCTTGCCCGCCTCGCGGGTGACCGGCTCGCCCTGCCAGACGTAGCCGCCGGCCACCTCCTCGACCTCGACGGCCGGCACCGGGAAGCCGCGCGCGTCGCGGTAGACGTCGGCGGTGATCATGCCCTGGTTGAACAGCTTGTGGAACGGCTCGATCGAGGAGACGTGGCCCAGGTCGTGCAGCACCTTGTGCCAGAACCGGGCGTACAGCAGGTGCAGCACCGCGTGCTCGGCACCGCCGACGTACAGGTCGACGCCGCCGGCCGGCTTCTGCGCGGTCGGGCCCATCCAGTAGGCCTCGTTGGCCGGGTCGACCACGGCGGCAGCGTTGACCGGGTCCACGTAGCGCAGCTCGTACCAGCAGGAGCCGGCCCAGTTGGGCATGGTGTTGGTCTCGCGCCGGTAGGTCTTCGGGCCGTCGCCCAGGTCCAGCTCGACGTTGACCCAGGCCTCGTTGCGGGACAGCGGGGTCTTCGGGGTGCTGGCGGCGTCGTTCGGGTCGTAGGTGTGCGGCGAGTAGTCCCCCACCTCCGGGACCTCGACCGGCAGCATCGACTCGGGCAGCGCGTGCATCACGCCGTCCTCGTCGTAGACGATCGGGAAGGGCTCGCCCCAGTACCGCTGGCGGCTGAACAGCCAGTCGCGCAGGCGGTAGTTGACGGTGCCCTCGCCGATGCCGCGCTCGGTCAGCCAGGCGGTGACCGTGCTCTTCGCCTCGGGGACCCGCAGGCCGTCCAGCGACAGCTCGGCGCTCGCCGAGTTGACGATCGGGGCGTCGTAGCTGTCGAAGGCGTCGTCCCACTCGGCCGGGTCGGTGCCGCGGCCGTCGGTCGGCTCGACCACGCAGGTCATCGGCAGCGAGAAGGCGCGGGCGAAGGCGAAGTCGCGGTGGTCGTGGGCGGGGACCGCCATGATCGCGCCGGTGCCGTAGCCCATCAGCACGTAGTCGGCGATGAAGACCGGGATCGGCTTGCCGGTGACCGGGTTGGTCGCGTAGGCGCCGGTGAAGACACCGGTCTTGACCTTGGCGTCGACCTGCCGCTCGACGTCCGACTTGGCGGCGGCCGCGGCCCGGTAGGCGGCGACGGCCTCGGCCGGGCTGTGCGCCTCGCCCTTCCAGTCGGCGTGCGTCTCGGCCGGCCAGGCGGCCGGGACGATCGCGTCGACCAGCTCGTGCTCGGGCGCCAGCACCATGTAGGTGGCGCCGAACAGGGTGTCCGGGCGGGTGGTGAAGACGGTGACGGCCTGCTCGCCCGCCCCGCCGTTGTGGGTCGGCACGGTGAAGTCGACCCGGGCGCCCTCGGAACGGCCGATCCAGTTGCGCTGCTGCAGCTTGATCGCCTCGGGCCAGTCCAGGTGGTCCAGGTCGGAGATCAGCCGGTCGCCGTAGGCGGTGATCCGCATCATCCACTGGCGCAGCTTGGACTTGAAGACCGGGAAGTTGCCGCGCTCGGAGCGGCCGTCCGCGGTGACCTCCTCGTTGGCCAGCACGGTGCCCAGGCCCGGGCACCAGTTGACCGGCACCTCCTTGCTGTACGCCAGGCGGTACTCGCCCAGCAGCTCCTCGCGCTCCAGGCCGGTCAGCTCGGCCCAGGGGCGGCCGTCCGGGGTGGGGCGGGAGCCGTCGGTGAACTGCGCCACCAGCTCGGCGATCGGGCGGGCCTGGCCGGCGGCCTGGTCGTACCAGGAGTCGAAGATCTGCAGGAAGATCCACTGGGTCCAGCGGTAGTACTCCGGGTCGATGGTGGAGATCGACCGGCGGGAGTCGTGGCCCAGGCCCAGGCGGCGCAGCTGGGCGCGCATGTTGCCGATCGCGGCCTCGGTGGAGACCCGCGGGTGCACGCCGGTGGCGACCGCGTGCTGCTCGGCGGGCAGGCCGAAGGCGTCGTAGCCCAGGGTGTGCAGCACGTTGTGGCCGGTCATCCGCTGGAAGCGGGCGTACACGTCGGTGGCGATGTAGCCCAGCGGGTGGCCCACGTGCAGACCGGCCCCGGACGGGTACGGGAACATGTCCATGATGAAGCTGTGCGGCTTGGCGGCGACCTCGGCGGCACCGGCGGTCGCGGAGGCCAGCGGGCCGGTCGGGTTGGGGGCGTTGAACGTCCCCTCCTTCTCCCAGATGTCCTGCCAGCGGCTCTCGATCTCGGCTGCCAGGCTCGCGGTGTACCGGAACGGCTCGGTGGCGGCCGCAGGGGTCGTCTCGCTCATGGTTCTTCAGGCTCCATCGTGTCAGGTCGCGAATCGTCAGCGGTGGTGACAGGCACGGCGCTCAGAACGGGCGGGAACAGCGCCGAAGCCGCGGGTCAAACAAAAAAGCCCCTCGACAGGAGGGGTCGCCACGCTGACTCCGGCATGGCCCGCTGGGCTCGGCCGGTCCTGGTCAGCGCGGCCGGCTAAGGAGCAGGCGCACGGTTCGCATGGCAGCAGGGTACCGCAGGCCGATTCCGGGCGCGGGCCGCGCCCCGGATCCGGACGGCTCCAGGCCGGCCGCAGATCGCAGGGCGCCCGTGGTGACCGCTACCCCGATCGGTCACGCTCGGCCGCCGTCGCGAGCGGCGCGGGCCGGCGGCTCGGGGCATCGAACTCGCGCAGGGTGCGCGCCACCACCTGCGACTGCATGCCGGCCGCCAGCCGCCGCGCCTGGCCGGCCGCCTCGGCGGCCCGCCCGGCGTCGCCGGTGCGCCGCCAGCACTCGGCCAGCCGGATCAGCAGCAGCGCCCGGGCCCGCACCCCGCTCGCCTCGGCCGCCGCCTCGGCCAGCAGCGGCCGGGCGCGCTGCGGCTCGTCCAGGAAGAGGTGGGCCCCGCCGACCAGCCCGAGCAGCTCGGCCCGCGGCCCGCCGCCCGCCTCGAGCAGTGCGAAGGCCCGTTCGGCGGCAGCCAGCGCCGCCTCCCGCCGCCCGCCGCGGGCCTGCGCCAGCGCCAGCCGGCCCAGCTGACGGCCGTGCTGAGCCGGCGTCAGCCGGTCGCCCACCGCCGCGAGGGCGCGCTCCAGCAGCGCCGCCGGGTCCAGCCCGCGCCCGGCCCCTTGGTAGCTGACCTGCACCGCCAGGGCCCCGATCACGCTCATCGCCAGCCGCGGCCGCCCGGCCGCGTGCGCGGCCCGCAGCGCCGCCACGTACGCCCGCTGGGCGGCCGCCTCCTGCCCGAGGTCGGCGGCCGCCCAGCCGACCAGCCGGGCCAGCCGGCCGGCCGCCGCGTACAGCGCCCGGCCGAGCGGCTCCTGGTCCGCGTAGCCGCCGAGCTCCAGCAGCTTGCCCGCCATCTGCAGCTCGGCCCGGGCCGGCTCCAGCACCAGCCCGCCGCCACAGGCCTCGGCCAGGCGCCGCTTGCCCTGGTAGCCCAGCCGCAGGTCGGCCAGCTGCCCGGCGGTGACCCGCAGCGCCCCCTCGCCGCCGGTCAGCGGCGGCGGCGGGGCGGACCAGTGCTCCACCGCGTCGGCCAGCTCGCTGCCGCGGAACAGGTCGGTGAGCCGCACCGGGGCGGCCTGCGCGCCCGCCTCGCGCAGCGCCGTCTGCGCGGTGTCGGCCGTCCAGGGGTCGGTCAGCAGCCGGGCCGACAGCACCTTGGCGCCCCGGCTGCGACCCATCCGGCCCCACAGCTGCTCGTAGGTGACCGCGATGCCGACCGCCCGGCTGAGCACCTCGCAGACCGTCTGGTCGTGCGGCGCCCGGGGCACCATGCCGCGGTCGCGCCACTTGTAGGGGGCGGTCAGGCTGATCGACAGGCCGGCGGGCAGCACCTGGTTGACCTCGCGGGCCAGCCGCTCGGGGCTCCAGGAGAGCTGGTGCAGTATCCGGGCGAGCTCTTCGTTGCGCGTGCGGGCGAGGTCGGCCATGGCCCGACGGTAGCGGGCTCCGTCCGGCCGACGGGCGACAACGCGAGCACCTCACGCTCCGTGTCCGACAGGGCCGAATGGTCCAGCGGTTTCACCTGGTCAGGGCGGCGGGTCGCGGGCACCGTAACCCGATGTGGTCACTCACCGTATGACACCCCGGAAAACCCCCTTCCGGAATGACGGTGATCTTCTTGCAGTCGACCGCCCTGCTCATCCGCCCCGGCCGCGGCGCCACCGGTGCCGCCCCGCCCGGACCGCGACGGCGGATCGGCCGCCGCCGGGGCCTGGTGGCCGCCGCGGTGGTGCTCAACCAGCTGGCCTACGGGTCGGTCTACTCCTGGAGCATCCTGTCGGCCGGGCTCCAGTCGCCCGGCAGCGCCTTCGCGCTGGGCCGGGACGAGGCCGGGCTGCCGTTCGTCACCGCGCACGCGCTGGTCTTCCTCGGCACCGTACTCGGCGGCCGGCTGATGAGCCGGCGACCGCCGCGCGGCATCGCCCTGCTGGCCGGCGTGCTCTACGCCGGCGGGCTGCTGCTGGCTGGCTGCGCCCACGGCCGGGCGGACTTCTGGCTGGTGCTGCTGGGCTACGGCGTGATCAGCGGGGTCGGCCTGGGGCTCGGCTACATCGTGCCGACCACGCTGCTGCAGCGCTGGTTCCCGGGACACCGGGCGCTGGCCGCCGGGGTGGCCACCGGCGGGTTCGGGCTCGGCTCGGTGCTGAGCGCCCCGCTGGCCCGGCTGCTGGTGGCGCACTTCGCGGTCAACCCGGCCCGCGCGCTGCTGGTGCTCGGCGCGCTCTTCCTGGTCACCACGCTCACCGGCGCGGCCTTCTTCCACAACCCGCCGGCCACCCGGCCGCTGCCCACCCGCCCCGGGCTCTCCGCGCACGCGGCCGCCGGCTACCGCCCGACCCAGGCGCTGCGCACCCGCTCCTGGTACCTGCTGACCCTGATCCTGTTCTTCAACACCTCCGCCGGGATCAGCATGCTCGCGGTGCTGGCCCCCGCGGCCGGCAGCCTGACCGGGCTGAGCCCGACCGCGGCGGCGGCGCTGACCGGCGCGCTCGGGATCTTCAACACCGTCGGCCGCCCGCTCTGGGGCTGGCTGTCCGGCCGCACCGGTCTGCTGACCGCCTTCGTGCTGATGCTCGCCACCCAGGGCCTGTGCCTGCTCGCGCTCTCCCGGACCAGCTCCCCCGCGCTCTTCTTCCCGCTGGCCGCCCTGGTCTGCCTCTGCTTCGGCGGCGGCTTCGCCACCATGCCGGCGCTGGCCTCGGACTTCTTCGGGCTGGCCCACGCGGGCGGGGTGTACGGGCTGATGCTGATCGGCTGGAGCCTGGCCGGGATCGCCGGGCCGCTGCTGGTCTCCGGGCTGGCGGCGAGCTCCTCGTACGCGACGGCGTTCCTGGTGCTCGGCACGATCACCGTGACCGCGGCGCTGCTCCCCCGGCTGACCCGGCGCCCGCCGGCCCGCTGACGGCGTCCCCAAGCCCCCGAAGCCCCCACCGCGCGGCCACGGCCCGGCCCGGGCCGAAAACGCCGAGTGGCGCCTGGGAGACCCAGGCGCCACTCGTTCACTGTGGAGCTACGGGGAATTGAACCCCGGACCTCTTGCATGCCATGCAAGCGCTCTACCAACTGAGCTACAGCCCCGCACACGTCACTTCGACGCATTTTTTTGCCGCCCCCGGTTTCCCGCGGCGACACGTCTTACTTTACACGGTCGACGGGACGGTTAACGAATCCGTTCCCCGGCCCGCCTCCACGCGGGCGGGCCGGGACGGGTGACGGACCCCGGCGCGCGGCTAGTCGAGCGCCGCCGCGCGGTGCGTGCGCAGCGTGAAGCCGGCCGCCAGCAGCGAGGCGGCGAGCATCGCGACGCTGGTCACCGCGAAGGCGTGGCCCGAGCCGGCGGGCGGCGCCGGGTAGGTCACCGAGCTGAGGAAGACGGTGCCGAGCAGCGCCACCCCGACCACCGAGCCGAGCTGGATCATGGTCACCATCACCCCGCTGGCGTCCGCCGCGTCCTCGGCCGCCACCCGGCTCAGCGCCCGGGCGAAGAGCGGGCCGTAGGCCAGGCCGGACGCCCCGCCGACCACCAGCAGCAACAGTTCGGCGGCGACCCCGAGCCGGTCCCCGGCGCGCAGCAACTGACCCAGCCCCAGGTAGCCGGCCGCGACCAGCACCAGCGCGACCAGCGGCAGCGGCAGGTGCAGCCGCTGCGGCAGCCGCTGCCAGTGCAGGCCGGCCAGGCCGAACCCGATGGCGACCGGGCCGAACAGCAGCCCGGCGCGCAACGCGCTGTAGCCGAGGCCGGCCTGCAGGTGCAGCGCGAAGGAGAACATGAAGCCGGAGAACTCCAGCATGATCAGGAAGATCGCGCCCCCGGCGGTCAGCAGGCCCGGCGAGCGCAGCACCCGGCCGTGGATCAGCGGCTGCCCGCCGCGCGCCGCGATCCGCCGCTCGACGAGCACAAAAAGCCCGAAGGCCACCGCCGAGCCGGCCAGCATCAGCCAGCCCCAGAGCGGCCAGTGCAGCTCGTGGCCGAGCACCAGCGGCACCACCAGCAGGCAGATCGCCGCCGCCAGCACCACCAGGCCGACCAGGTCGAACCGCCGCTCGCGGTCCACCGGCAGCTCGGGCAGCACCCGGTGCCCGGCCACCAGCAGCACCACCCCGATCGGCACGTTGACCAGGAAGACCGGACGCCAGCCGGAGCCGAACAGGTCGGCGCTCACCAGCACCCCGCCGAGGATCTGGCCGACCACGCTGGCCCCGGCCAGCACGGCGGTGTAGATGCCGAGCGCCCGGGCCCGGGCCGCCCCGGTGAAGGTCTTCTGGATCAGGCTCATCACCTGCGGCACCATCAGCGCGGCTCCGGCGCCCTGGACCAGCCGGAAGGCGATCAGGCTGTCGGTGTTCTGCGCCAGGCCGCAGGCCAGCGAGGCGCTGGTGAAGGTGACCAGCCCGAGCTGGAAGAGCCGCCGGTGCCCGAACCGGGCCCCCAGTCGGGCGCCGGTGATCAGCAGCACGGCGTAGGCGATGGTGTAGCCGGCGATCACCAGTTGCAGGCCGGCGCCGGAGGCGTGCAGGTCGTTCTGCAGGGTGGGCGCGGCGACGTTGACGATGGCGACGTCGAGCACGGCCATGAACTGGCCGGTGAGGATCAGGGCGAGCAGCAGGCCGCTCCGGCCGCCGGCGGCCGGAGCACCGGGGGCGGCGCCGGTGGCCGCACCGGCCGGGGGCGGACCGGCGGCGCCGACCGGAGCCGACGAGCGTATCGAGCGGAAAATCTGAATGTCCGTCATGAATACTACTCTGACCGGGGTCTGATACTGGTGGTTAGAGCCTGCCGATCCTGGTACCGGCACTACCTCCCACCCGTCTGAGGCTCCGAGAGGACAACGGAATGACCGTGCTGGACCCCGCCCGAGCGGCCACCACCACCGGTTCCGCCGGACCGGGCCAGGCCCAGGCGCGCCGGACCGAGCTGGCGGCCTTCCTCAAGGCCTGCCGGGCCCGGGTCACCCCCGAGGACGTCGGCCTGCCGCCGGGCCTGCGCCGCCGCACCCCGGGCCTGCGCCGCGAGGAGGTGGCGCAGCTCGCCGGGGTCGGGGTCACCTGGTACACCTGGCTCGAGCAGGGGCGCCCGATCAACGCCAGCGAGCAGGTGCTGGCGGCGGTGGCCCGGGCGCTGCTGCTCGACGAGGTGGAGCGCGCGCACCTGCTCCGGCTGGCCGGCCTGCCCACCCCGGACCAGGAGGGGTCGCTCTGCCCCACCGTCGACCCGGCGATGCAGGCGATCCTGGACGGGCTGACCCCGATGCCGGCCGCGATCAGCAACCGGCGCTACGACGTGCTCGCCTTCAACACCGCCTACGACGCGCTCTTCCCCGGCGCCACCCGCACCACGGCCCCGCACGGCCGGCGGAACTCGATCTGGTGCGCCCTGGTGGTCCCGGACTGCTGCAACCCGTTCCGCAACCGGGACGAGGAGCTGCCGCGGATGGTCGGCGTGATGCGGGCCTCCTACGCCTCGCACGTGGGCGAACCGGCCTGGGAGGACTGGGTGCGGCTGCTCTCCTCGGCCAGCCCGCGGTTCCGCGAGCTGTGGGCCTCCCAGCAGGTCGCGCCGGCCAGCACGGCGCTGCGGGTGTTCCGGCACGCGGCGGTGGGCGAGATCCGGGCGCAGGCCGCCTACCTGACCATCCCGGGCTCGCCGGAGCTGTACATGGTCGTCTACACCCCCCAACGGGAGCTGGACCGGGAGCGGCTGACCTGGCTCTCCGCCCACCCGGACGCCGCGGTCGGCGAGCGGCACCGGCACTGAGCCCACCGGCGGCGGCCGCCGGGGCACCCGGAGCGGGGAAAACACCGAGGGCCGGTACCTTTTCGGTACCGGCCCTCGATCGTCTGTGGAGCTACGGGGAATTGAACCCCGGACCTCTTGCATGCCATGCAAGCGCTCTACCAACTGAGCTACAGCCCCGCGGACCGCGCGGCCGCCATGGACCGCTGGTGCGGAGTGGAGCTACGGGGAATTGAACCCCGGACCTCTTGCATGCCATGCAAGCGCTCTACCAACTGAGCTACAGCCCCGCACGTCCCGGATCCTCCACCACCCTTTCGGGCCGCGTTCTCTCCTGCGAACGAGGAAGACTCTAGCTGGTCAGACCCCGAATGGCGAAATCCCCTCCGGGCGGCCGTCCTGCCCCGCCCGCCGGGGACCGCCCCGCACGCCCCGCCGCTCAGGTGTCGTCGCCGATCACGGGCTCGGGCAGGGTGCCCGCGTTGTGCTCCAGCAGCCGCCAGCCGCGGGCTCCGCGACCGAGCACCGACCAGCAGCAGTTGGACAGCCCGCCGAAGCACTCCCACTGGGTCGCGTCCAGGTCGAGCAGCCGGCCGAGCATGGTCCGGATGGTGCCGCCGTGGCTGACCACCACCAGGGTGCCCGCCTCCGGCAGCTTCTCGACGGCGTCCAACACCACCGGCACCGAGCGGTCGGCGACCTCGGTGGTCAGCTCGCCGCCACCGCGCCGCACCGGCTCGCCGCGCCCGAAGGCCGCGTACTCCTCCGGGTAACGCGCTCGGATCTCGTCGTGGGTCAGGCCCTGCCAGCTGCCCGCGTAGGTCTCCCGCAGGCCCTCGTGCAGCTGCGCGTCCAGTCCGGTCAGCCGGGCCAGCTCGGTGGCGGTGTCGGCGGCCCGCTGCAGGTCGGAGGAGATCAGCAGGTCGGGCCGGAGACCGGCGAGCAGCCGGGCCGCCCGCCGGGCCTGGCCGCGGCCGTGCTCGGTGAGCGGGATGTCGGTGCTGCCCTGGAACCGGGACTCCAGGTTCCAGGAGGTCTGGCCGTGCCGCCAGAAGACGATCCGCGGGCCCCCCGCGCGGCTGGTCAGCTGAAGTCCTGGATGAAGCCGACGGCGTTGCCCGCCTCATCGGTGGCGGCGTCCTCGGGACGGTTGCGGGTGGCCATCGCGTCCGCGGGCAGCGGCAGCTCCGGGCAGTCCTTCCAGAGGCGGTCCAGCGAGTAGAAGGAGCGCTCCTCGGAGTGCTGGACGTGCACGACGATGTCCAGGTAGTCGAGCAGGATCCAACGGCCGTCGCGCTCGCCCTCCCGGCGCACCGGCTTGGCGTCGAGCTGCTCGCGCAGCTTGTCCTCGATCTCCTCGGCGATCGCCTTGACCTGGCGGTCGTTGGCCGCGGAGGCGATCAGGAAGGCGTCGGTGATCGCCAGGACGTCGCTGACGTCGAAGGCGATCACGTTGTGCGCAAGCTTGTCGGCCGCCGCCTGGGCGGCGACGGTGATCAGTTCCTGCGAGCGTTCGGTTGCGGTCACGATGTTCTTCCGGCTCGATGACATGGATTTCACCGTCCAGGATCTCACGCCGCCCGAGCGTGCCCGGTCGGCCGGCGGCGGCACCGCCGAGCGGACCCGCCCGGCACCGCCGGTCGGGCCCGCTCGGCCGGGGCTCACTGCGCCGGTGCCTGCGGCACCTGGTAGTCCTTGCCGAGCACCACCACGAGGTCCGCGGTCTGCGCGGTGGTGACCTTCTTCACCGCGCCCGCCGGCAGCCCCAGGGTGGTGGCGAGCGACTGGGCGGCCGCCCGGCGACCGTCGTCGGTGTAGTCGATCTCGCTGGTCGCCTGCGGGCCCGGTGCGGTCGGCCCGCCCGGGACGAAGGTCAGACCGGCGTCGACCACCTGCACCTGGGCGGCCTGGGCGGCGCCGCTGGTCCCGGTGGCGTCCACGATGCTCACCCGGGCCGGGGCGCTGGTGGCGGCGGCCAGGTGCACGGTGCCGCCGAGCACGTCCTTGACCACCGGGGCCGCCGTGGCCTGGTCCAGCGTGCCGCCCGGCTGCACCGGCAGCTCGGTGGTGCTGAAGTGGCCCGCCTGGGCCTGCCGGGAGAGCTCCACCAGCAGACCGGCCAGCGCGCTCTCGGGCAGCGAGGGGTCGAGCACCGCGCCCATCTTGTGCACGTCGTCGGTGGCATCGGCCATGGTGGTGGGCATCGCGGCGATCACCGCGGTGAGCACCTGGCCGAACCGCTGCAGCTGGGCGTCCCGGCTCTCGCCCGGTGCCTGGTAGGTCGCGTAGGCCACGGCGGCGTCGCCGGTGAGCATCCGGCCCGGGCCCTTGTCGACCAGCGGCTTGCCGTCCGGGCCGTTGACCGCGGCGTTGGTGTCCACCTTGATCCCGCCCAGCTGGGCGACCAGCAGGCGCAGGTAGGGCGTGTCCAGCCGCCAGGTGCCGGCCACCGGGGCGCCCAGCAGGTTGGCCACCGCTTCGCGGGTGGAGGCCGGGCCGAGCGAGTCCATCGCGCTGCCCAGCGGGGTGGTCGGGGTGTCCCCGTCGGAGGGCAGCTGCAGGGTGTCCGGCAGCAGCAGCATCGAGCCCTTGTGCCCGGCCGCGTCGTTCACCAGCAGCGCGCTGGTCACCTTCCCCTGCAGGTCGCGCAGGTGGACGATGTCGACACTGCGCTGGCCGACCGCGGCGGCGGCCGACGGGCCGCCGCCCAGCGCGCCGGTCGCGTACAGGTAGCCCACCGTGCCGCCGACCGCCAGCACCAGGGCGACGGCGCCGGCGATCAGCCGGTTGCGCAGCTTGCGGCGGCGCTCGTCGCGGCGCTCGGTGCGCGACTCGGCGAACTTCAGCCAGTCGATGACGTCCTCGGACTCCTCCGCCTCCTCGTCGACGAAGGTGAACTCGCCCGTCTGGTAGGCGTCCGGATCGCCGTCCCGGGCCGGCTTCGGGCTCTGGCGGCGACCGCCGACCTGCTCGGAGGGCTCCTCGGGCGCGGCCGGCGCGGCAGCCGGCGGCGCCGGGCGCGGGCGCGGCGGGGCCGGC
>NZ_JBNQTI010000010.1:0-98969 GCF_050325825.1 Kitasatospora sp. LaBMicrA B282 | reverse complement strand
CGACCTGGCCGGGATCAAGCCCGGCGACCGGGTCCTGATCCACTCCGCCGCCGGCGGTGTCGGCATGGCCGCCGTCCAACTCGCCCGCCACTGGGGCGCCGAGGTCTACGCCACCGCCAGCCCCACCAAATGGCCCACCCTACGAGCCATGGGCCTCGACCAGGACCACATCGCCAACTCCCGCACCCTGGAGTTCGCCGACCACTTCCGCACCACCACCCACGGCCACGGCATGGACATCATCCTCGCCTCCCTCGCCGGCGAACCCGTCGACACCTCACTCGCCCTCTTGGCCCCCGGCGGCCGCTACATCGAAATGGGCAAAACCGACATCCGCGACCCTGAGCAGACCGCCACCACCCACCCCCACACCCACTACCAAGCCTTCGACCTCAAAGAAGCCGGCCCCCACCACACCGGCCACATGCTCCACCAACTCCTGGAACTCTTCCACACCGGCGCCCTGCACCACCTGCCCACCACCACCTGGCACCTCGCCGACCTACGCACCGCCCTACGCCACATGAGCCAAGGCCGCCACACCGGCAAAAACATCATCCACATCCCCACCCCCATCAACCCCAACGGCACCGTCCTCATCACCGGCGGCACCGGCACCCTCGCCACCCTCCTCGCCCACCACCTCGTCCAAAACCACAACACCAAACACCTCCTCCTCCTCTCCCGCCAAGGCCTCAACGCCCCCGGCGCCCAACAACTCCAACACCAACTGACCACCCACGGCGCCACCACCACCATCCTCACCTGCGACACCGCCAACCCCACCCAACTCGAACAAGCCCTCACCACCATCAACCCCCACCACCCCCTCACCGCCATCATCCACACCGCCGGCACCCTCAACGACGCCACCCTCACCACCCTCACACCCACCCAACTCCACCAAACCCTCACCCCCAAAATCGACACCGCCACCCACCTCCACCACCACACCACCACCCACCACCCCAACCTCGCCGCCTTCATCCTCTACTCCTCCATCGCCGCCACCCTCGGCAGCCCCGGCCAAGCCAACTACGCCGCCGCCAACACCTACCTCGACGCCCTCGCCCACCACCGCCACACCCACCACCAACCCGCAACCAGCCTCGCCTGGGGCCTATGGGCCCAGTCCAGCGGCATGACCGAACACCTCACCGACCAAGACAAAGCCCGCATGAACCGCTCCGCCATCCAACCCCTCACCACCACCCAAGCCCTCACCACCTTCGACACCACCAACCACACCCACCACCCCCACCACCTCACCACCACCCTCAACCACCACCACCTCCCCCCACACCCCATCTACACCCGCCTCACCACCCACCACCGACCCACCGCCACCACCACCCACCACGGCCCCACCCTCACCCAACAACTCACCCCCCTCACCCCCACCGAACGCCACCACCACCTCCTCACCCTCATCCGCCAACACATGGCCACCATCCTCACCCTCGACAACCCCACCACCATCGACCCCACCCGCGGCTTCCTCGACCAAGGCCTCGACTCCCTCACCGCCGTCGAACTCCGCAACCACCTCCACACCACCACCGGCATCCGCCTCCCCGCCACCACCATCTTCGACCACCCCACCCCCACCCACCTCACCCACCACCTCCTCCACCAACTCAACCTCAACAACGAGGAGTTGGTGGTGCCCGAGACGGTGCCGGGGGAGAGCACGGAGGCCGAGCTGCGCCGGGCGCTGGCCGCGGTCCCGCTGGACCGGCTGCGGGATGCCGGCCTGATGCAACCGCTGCTCAGCCTGCTGGGGTTGGCCGGACCGGACGCGGCTGCGGGGACCCCCGCGGACGTCGAGTCCATCGACGAGATGGCCCTCGACGACCTCGTCCAGTTCGCGCTCGGCGACGAATCCTGAATCGACTCGGAACAGCGGAAGGGTAGGTTTCATCATGGCTGCCTCGACTGAGGACATCGTCCGGGCGCTGCGTGCGTCGGTGAAGGAGCGCGAGCGTCTGCAGCGGGAGAACCACCGGCTGACCGAGGCGGCGCGGGAGCCGATCGCGGTGGTGGGGATGGCGTGTCGGTTCCCGGGTGGGGTGGGTTCGCCGGAGGAGTTGTGGGAGTTGGTGGCGGGCGGGGTCGATGCGACCTCGGACTTTCCGACCGATCGTGGTTGGCCGGCGGATCTGTATGACCCGGATCCGGAGAAGTCGGGGAAGTCGTATACCCGGCGGGGTGGGTTCCTGACGGACGTGGCGGGTTTCGATGCGGAGTTCTTCGGGATCTCGCCGCGGGAGGCGTTGGCGATGGACCCGCAGCAGCGGTTGCTGCTGGAGGTGTCCTGGGAGGTGCTGGAGCGGGCCGGTTTGGACCCGTTGGCGCTGAAGGGCAGCCGCACCGGTGTCTTCGTCGGCGCCTCCAACTCGGCGTACGTGCCGGACCTGGACCACGTGCCGGGCAGTGTCGAAGGCCATGCGTTCACCGGGAACACGTCGAGTGTGTTGTCGGGGCGGGTGTCGTATTCGTTCGGGTTCGAGGGTCCGGCGGTGACGGTGGATACGGCGTGTTCGTCGTCGTTGGTGGCGTTGCATCTGGCGGTGCAGGCGTTGCGGCAGGGGGAGTGTGGTTTGGCGTTGGCGGGTGGTGTGACGGTGTTGGCGAGTCCGGGTGGGTTCACGGAGTTCTCGCGGCAGCGGGCGTTGTCGCCGGAGGGTCGGTGCCGGCCGTTTGCGGCGGATGCGGATGGGACGGCGTGGGCGGAGGGGGTGGGGGTGCTGGCGTTGGAGCGGTTGTCGGAGGCGCGACGGCTGGGCCACCGCATCCTGGGTGTGGTGCGTGGGAGTGCGGTGAACCAGGACGGTGCGAGCAGTGGGTTGACGGCGCCGAACGGGCCTTCGCAGCAGCGGGTGATTCGGGCGGCGCTGGCGAATGCCGGGGTGTCGGCCGGTGAGGTGGATGCGGTGGAGGCGCATGGGACGGGGACCAAACTGGGGGACCCGATCGAGGCGCAGGCGCTGATCGCCGCCTACGGCCAGGACCGGCCGGACGGTCGCCCGCTGCTGCTGGGCTCGCTGAAGTCGAACATCGGGCATTCGGTGGCGGCTGCGGGTGTGGGTGGTGTGATCAAGATGCTGATGGCTCTTCAGGAGGAGGAGCTGCCGCGGACCTTGCATGCGCAGTCGCCGTCGCCGTTCGTGGACTGGTCGGCGGGTGCGGTGTCGTTGTTGACGGAGGCGGTGGCGTGGCCGCGGGGTGAGCGGGTGCGTCGGGCTGGGGTGTCCTCGTTCGGGGCGAGTGGGACCAATGCGCATGTGATCGTGGAGGAGGCGCCGGAGGCCGATGAGGTCACGGAGCCGGCCACCTCGACCGGGCCGGCGGTGGGTGGTGCGGTGGTGCCGTGGGTGGTCTCGGGTGGTAGTGCGGGTGGTCTGCGCTCGCAGGCTGCGCGGTTGGCCGATTTCGTGGAGTCGGCGGCGGCCGGGTCGATGGAGTTGGGTGCGGTCGGGCGGTCCTTGGCAGCGCGGGCGGCGCTGGGTCACCGCCTGGTGGTGACGGGCGCGGACCGGACCGAACTCGTCGCCGGGCTGCGGGCGTTCGCCGCGGACGGCCAGCCGGCCGGCGGCGCGGTCACGGGTAAGGTCCTGGGCGACACCGGCGTGGGGTTGTTGTTCTCGGGGCAGGGGGCGCAGTGGGCGGGGATGGGGCGGGAGTTGTCCGCCGTCTCTGGGGTGTTTGCGGGGGCGTTGGACGAGGTGTGTGGGGTGGTGGATCCGTTGTTGGGGTGTTCGTTGCGGGAGGTGATGTTCGCAACCGACGACCCAGAGGGGTTGTTGGATCGGACGGTGTTCACGCAGGCGGGGTTGTTCGCGTTCGAGGTGGCGCTGTACCGCCTGGTGGCCTCGTGTGGGGTGCGGCCTGAGGTGTTGGTGGGGCATTCGGTGGGCGAGGTGGTGGCCGCGCACGTGTCCGGGGTGCTGTCACTGAAGGATGCGGCGGCTCTGGTGGTGGCGCGGGGTCAGTTGATGCAGGCCCTGCCGGCCGGTGGCGGCATGCTCTCGGTGCGGGCTACGGCGGAGGACGTGGAGGGGGTGCTGGCCGTCCGGGCCGGTGGTCGGGTGCAGGTGGCGGCGGTCAACGGGCCGCGCTCCACGGTGGTCTCCGGCCCGCTGGAGGTGCTGGATGAGCTGGCCGCGCACTGGGACGAGGCGGGGGTGCGCACGCGGCGGTTGCGGGTCTCGCATGCGTTCCATTCGGCGTTGATGGAGCCGATGCTGGACGACTTCCGCCGGGTCGTGGAGAAGCTCACCTTCGCCGCGCCGCAGGTCCCGGTGGTCTCCACCGTGACGGGCAAGCCCGTGAGCGGTCAGGAGTGGGCCAGTGCGGAGTACTGGGTGCAGCAGGTGCGGCGTCCGGTGTTGTTCGCGGACGCGGTGCTGGAGGCGGTGGAGCGTTTCCCGGTGCGGGCGTTGGCGGAGATCGGCCCGCGGGCGGTGTTGACCGCGATGGCCGCCGAGTGCCTGCCCCAGGACCAGGACACCATCGCCCTGATCCCCCTGGTTCGCGCCGATCGTGGTGAGGAGCGCGCCCTGCTGACCGGTCTGGGCCACCTGTGGGCCACCGGCGCCGACCTCGACTGGACCCAGACCCTCCCGGCCACGACCACCGCCAGTGCGGTGCTGCCGGAGCTGCCCACCTACGCCTTCGACCACACCCGCTACTGGCTCGACCGCGCCCGACCCGCCGCCACCGACCCGGCCGAGCGCCGGTTCTGGGCCGCGGTCGAGGACGGTGACGCGTCGGAGCTGGCCGCCCTGGTGGGCCTCGGCTCCGAGCAGCAGCGCTCCTCCCTGGACACGGTGCTGCCGGGCATCGCCGCCTGGCGGCAGCAGGCGCACGGTGCCCGGGCGGCGGACGCCTGGCGCTACCGGGTGGTCTGGAAGCCGCTGGCGGAAGGCGCGGAGTCGGCGCCGACCGGGCGCTGGGTGGTCCTGGTGCCGGCCGGTGCCGCCGCCACGGAGCCGGTCGCCGGGTGCCTGCGGGCGCTGCGCGAGGGCGGCGCCGAGGTCCGGGTGCTGGAACCGGCCGCGGCCGAGCTCGACCGGGGCTCGCTGGTCGAGCTGCTGCGCGCGGCCGGCGAGGGTGCGCCGGTCGCTGGCGTACTGTCCCTGCTGGCGCTGGCCGACCCGGGGCAGTCGGCCCTCCCGGACGGTACCGCGGCCGGCCTGGCGCTGGTGCAGGCGTGCGCCGAGGCGCGGATCGGCGGGCCGCTCTGGCTGGTCACCAGCGGAGCGGTCGCGGTGCTGCCGGGCGAGGCGCCGACCGCGCCGCACCAGGCACAGGTCTGGGGCCTGGGCCGGGTCGCCGGCCTGGAGGACCCGGACGGCTGGGGCGGGTTGATCGACCTGCCCGCCACCGTCGACGCGGCCGCGGGTGCCTGGTTGCGGGCCGCCCTGGCCGGCGGTACCGAGGACCAGGTGGCCGTCCGCGCGGCGGGCCTGTTCGGCCGTCGGCTGGTCCGCGCGCCGCTGGCCGGCGGCGCGCCCGCCGCCGACTGGACGCCGCGGGGCACCGCGCTGATCACCGGCGGCACCGGTGCGCTGGGCGGCCACGTGGCCCGCTGGCTGGCCCGCCGCGGTGCTCCGCACCTGCTGCTGCTGAGCCGGCGGGGTGCCGACAGCCCGGGCGCCGAGGAGCTGCGCGCCGAGCTGCTGGAGCTCGGGGCCGGCGCGGTCACCATCACCGCGTGCGACGCCGCCGACCGTGACGCGCTGGCGGCGGTGCTGGCCGCGGTGCCGGCCGATCGGCCGCTGACCGCGGTCTTCCACGCCGCCGGTGTGGCCCGCGCGGCGACGCCGCTGACCGAGCTGGCCCCCGCCGAGGTCGCCGCGCTGCTGGCGGCCAAGGCGGACGGGGCCCGGCACCTGCACGAACTGCTCCGGGACGCGCCGCCCGAGGTCTTCGTGCTCTTCTCGTCCAGCGCCGGCGTGTGGGGGAGTGCCGGGCAGGCCGGGTACGCCGCGGCCAACGCCTACCTGGACGCGCTGGCCGAGCACCGCCGGGCGCAGGGCCGGCCGGCCACCGCGGTGGCCTGGGGCGCCTGGGCCGGCGGCGGGATGGCGCAGGACGCCGAGTACGTGGCCTACCTGAACCGCACCGGCATGCGCACCATGGCGCCGGAGCGGGCGATCGCGGCGCTGGCGGCCGCGGTGCGGCATGACGAGACCTCCGTGGCCGTCGCCGACCTGGAGTGGCCGCGTTTCACCGAGGTGTTCACCGCGGCCCGCCCGCGCCCGCTGCTGGACGACCTGGGCCCGGTCGAAGGTGAGCAGGCCCCGGCGGTGGCCGGGCTCGCGGCCGGCGCCGCTCCGCTGGCCGAGCGGCTCGGGCAACTGCCGCCGGCCCAGCGCCGTTCGGTGCTGCTGGCCGAGCTGGGCACGCAGGCGGCGGCGGTGCTCGGGCACCCGGCCGGCACCGAGCTCGACGCGCACCTGTCGTTCACCAAGCTCGGCTTCGAGTCGCTGACCGGCATCGAGCTGAAGAGCCGGCTGGCCACCGCGACCGGGTTGGAGCTGCCGGCCACGCTGATCTACGACCACCCGACCGTCGCGGAGCTGGCCGATCACCTGCTCGAGCGGCTGCAGGGCGACCCGGACGGGCAACCGGCCGGGGCGCTGGCCGACCTGGAACAGCTGGAACGGGCGCTGGCCTCGGTGCCGGCCGACGAGAGCCTGCGCGACGAGATCACCGGCCGGCTCGAAACCCTGCTGTGGGGCTGGCAGCAGGCCACCCGCGGCGCGGCGCCGGCCGCTCCGACGGATCCGCAGGCCGATCTGGACGGGGTCAGCGACGAGGAGATCTTCGATCTGCTCGACCAGGAGTTCGGCGCCGAGTGAGCCCGGGCGGGGTGCCGTGTTGAGCCCGCCTCCGGCAGGATGCCGGCTCAACACGGCCTCCGGCAGGAAGCCGGCTCAACCCGGCGTCCGGCGGGGTGCCGGTCGAGCCGGGCTCCGGCGGGATTCGGGTGACGCATCGTGCTATGCCGGCCTCTTTTGGTAGTCTACTATCAGTTGGCACCAGCTGAGACCAGGAGAGGCCGCGCATGACCCCCGCCACCGTGGACGGCAGATCGGCACCCCAGCAGGGCGAGCGCCCCGCCGGCCTGCGGGAGCGCAAGAAGGCCAGGACGCGAGCCGCGATCCAGCAGCACGCCCTGCGGCTCTTCCGCGACCAGGGCTACGACGCCACCACCATGGAGCAGATCGCCGAGGCGGCGGAGGTCTCGACCAGCACGGTGTTCCGCTACTTCCCGACCAAGGAGGAGCTGGTCGTCTCCGACGAGCAGGAGGCGTTCTTCATACACGCCTGGCGGGCCCAGCCCGCCCACCTGCCGCTGGTCACCGCGTTGCGGCTGGCCATCGGGAGCACGCTGGAGGGGCTGTCGGCGGTCGAGCTCGGGGCGCAGCGGGACCGGGACGTGCTGATGATCACCGTGCCCGAACTCTGGGCGGCCAGTCTGGGGAACGTCACCCAGGCCAGCGCGACCATCACCGAGCTGGTGGCGGAGCGCACCGGTCGCCCGGCCGACGACGTGGCGGTCCGGGCGGTCAGCGGGACGATCTTCGGCATCATCCTGGACGCGATGCTGCGCTGGGCCCATGACCCCGCGCAGGACATCGCGGCCGAACTCGACCGGGTGCTGGCCGTCCTGGACACCGACCAGTTCAACCGCCTGTTGGCGGACGGCCCGGGCGAGGGTCGCGGGTAGGACGGCTCGACGGAGTCGGCGCCACGGCGCCGGGGGGCCCGTCATGACGGCGGAGAGGGGCAACCATGGGAAGGCGTCGGCATGCCGGCGGTGGCGTTCGGGGGAGGGTGCTGGACACCGGCGGCGCTGCCATCGCCGGTGCCCGGCTCACCGTGGTGGACCGCAGCGGTCGCCGGCTGGACGAGGGTCGGGCGCGCCAGGACGGCTCCTGCGAGCTGTCGGTCCCCGACTGCGGCGAGTACGTGCTGCTCGCCGGGGCGCACGGGCACCTGCCGCAGGCGGCCGAGGTGGTGGTCGCGTCGCCCGGGCAGTCGGTCGAGGCGACCCTGCGACTGCCGCGGGCCGCCATGGTCTGCGGCACCGTCACCGACGACTGCCTGCGGATGCCGGTGCCCGAGGTGCTGCTGGTGGCGATGGACGAGGCGGGCGTGGTGCTGGGCTCGGCCCGCAGCGACGCCGCCGGACGCTACGAGCTGGTCGGCCTGCGGCCGGGCGGCTACCGGCTGGTGACGGTCCATCACCAGCACGACCTGACGGTCCGCCCGGTGGAGGTGACCGGGCGGGAGCCGGTGTGGCTGAACGTCGAACTCTCCCGGCGGCCGCTGCGCTTCGGCGGCGTGGTCCGCGACCGCGCGGGGCGGCCGGTCGAACGCCTGTCGGTGAAGCTGGCCGACCGCTCGGGCAGCGAGCTGTGCGAAACCACCGACGGCGAAGGGCGGTTCAACTTCGCCTCGGTCCCGGTGGGCCGGTACACGCTGGTGATCGACGCCGCCGCGAGCGCGGACCTCCAGGTGCTGCTCGACCGGGACCACCCCGATGTCGAGGTGACCGTGCCGCGCGGCTAGCGCGACCCGTCCGGCCTGCGTTCCGCAAGACCTACGACCCGCAAGACCTACGACCCGCAAGACCTACGACCCGTCCGACCCGCGTCCCGTCCCACCCGTAGCCCGTCCGTGCCCCGTCCGGGGTGCGGGCGGGCTGCTTCGGCATGCCCGCAACCGGCGCGACACGCCCGCTGCAAATTCTGGTAGCGGGACTCTCAAAAGATGGGTAACCTTCAAAAGACGGTGCACATCTGATTGAAGTGGAGTCGCCATGAACAACGCCACCGGGCGCCGGAAGTGGTGGGCACTGGGAGCGCTGAGTCTGTCGATGCTGGCCGTCGGTCTCGACGGCACGATCCTCAGCGTCGCGCTGCCCCAGCTCTCGCACGCCCTGAACGCGACCGAGACCGACCTGCAGTGGTTCTCCTCGTCCTACCTGCTCTTCCTGGCCGCCTCGATGCTCCCGATCGGCCTGCTCGGGGACCGCTACGGGCGCCGGCGCATGCTGACCTCCGCGCTGGTGCTGTTCGCCGCCTCCTCGGGCGTCTGCGCCTACGCGCACTCGCCCTGGGAGTTCATCGCGGCCCGCTGCGTGCTCGGGGTCGCCGGCGCCGGCATCATCGTGATGGCGCTCTCCGGCCTGACCGTGCTGTTCACCGAGGAGGAGCGGCCGAAGGCGGTCGGCATCTGGTCCGCGGCGAACTTCCTGGCGCTGCCGCTGGGTCCGCTGCTGGGCGGCTGGCTGCTGACGCACGCCTGGTGGGGCTGGGTCTTCCTGATCAACGTGCCGGTGGCCCTGCTGGGTGCCGCGGTGGTGCTGGCGCTGGTGCCCGAGACGCGGGCCGAGGAGCGCCCGCCGTTCGACGTGGTCGGTGCCCTGCTCTCCACCCTGGGGCTGATCGGGCTGACCTTCGGTCTGATCCAGGTCGGCGAGCACGGCTGGAGCGACTCGACGGCCTGGCTGCTGATGGGCGGTGGGATCGCGCTGCTGATCCTGTTCTTCCGCTTCGAGGCCTGGCTCGCCGCCCGCGGTCGGCGGCCGATGGTGGACCCCTCGCTCTTCCAGGCGCGCTCCTACACCTGGGGCGTGATCGTGATCGGCTTCGTCGCACTGGCCAACATCGGCGTCATCTTCGTGATGCCGCAGTACTTCCAGGCGATCCAGGGGACCGATGCGATGGGCTCGGGACTTCGTCTGCTGCCGCTCATCGGCGGCTTGGTGTTCGGTGCAGTTCCGGCGGACAAGTTCGCCAGGCTGTTCGGCCCCAAGCCGGTGATCGCCGTAGGGTTCGTGGTGATGGCCGGCGGGTTGCTGCTCGGCGCCACCACCAGCGTGAGCTCGGGATCCGGGCTCTCCGGCACCTGGATGGCGCTCTCCGGCTTCGGCATGGGCCTGGCCATGGCCACCGCGACCTCGGTGGTGCTCTCGCAGGTGCCGGAGGAGCGCAGCGGCGTCGGGGCGGCGGTGCTGCAGGCGGTCAACAAGGTCGGGGCGCCGCTGGGTGCCGCGGTCCTCGGTAGTGTGCTGATGACGGCCTACCAGTCCCACCTGGCGCTGCCGAACCTGTCGGCTCCGGAGCTCGCGGCGGCTCGCTCGGGCGTCTTCGGCGGGCTCGCGGTGGCCCAACGGACCGGTTCGCCCGCAGTGTTGAGTACAGTGGAGAGCTCCTTCGTGCACGGCTTGGACCTGTCGCTGGTGGTCTCGGCGGGCTTCGCGGGAGTGGGTCTGCTCTGTGCGCTGGTCTTCCTCCCGGCGCTGCCGAAGTCCGCGGCGGCGAAGCGGGACGGCGAGCCGGCGGCCGCCGTGGTGGCGGGCTGACCGGTCCGCCGGCTGCGCGGCTCCAGGGGCCGGGGTCGGCCCCTGGAGCCGTGCAGGCATGTGGAGATTTGTCGGTGAAGGCGTGTGGAGGTTCGTCGCCTTGGAAGCACGCCGGGTCGACAAACCTGCACGAGTCAATCGTTGGTCGATCCACTGATATCCCTTGTTTTGTTACATACCATTGCTATCCTCGACATCGGTACTTGCCGACTGCGGGGGTGGTCATGGTTTTGGTGGAACGGGGACGAGAGCTCACAATCCTTGACGAAATGCTGGTGGCCTGTTCCGGCGGCAGAGGCGGCGTGGCGCTGATCAGCGGCGCCGCCGGAAGTGGCAAGACCGAGCTGCTCAATGCGTTCGCGGAGCGGGCCGCAGCGGCCGGGGCCGGCGTTCTTTCGGCGGTCGCCGCGCAATCGGAGTGCGACATTCCGTTCGGGGTCGCCGACCAGTTCCTACACAATGCATCGTTGGCGCTGGACCGGTCACCCGACGTACACGAAGCCTTACGGGACGGAGTCCGACTGGCCGACGTCCCGGCGAACGACCCGGAGCGGATCCATCCCGAGCACGCCCGGGTGCTGGCCAGGCTCATCGCCGCGATGCTGCACGCGGTGGGCAACAGACCACTGGTGCTGGCGGTCGACGACCTGCAGCACGCCGACCGGCTGTCCCTGCATTTCCTGCGGTATCTCGCCCGAAGGATCAGGAATCAGCGGGTCCTGCTGGTGATGAATGTGCTGGCCGAGGCGACACCCACGCTCCCTTTGCTGCAAATGGAGATCCTCGGCCAGGCGAACAGCCGGAACATCCGGTTGGAACCCCTTTCCCGACGCGGTGTCGCCCAGCTGATGGCGGATGCGATGCCCGGTGCCGAGGTGCCCCGGCTGCTGCCGGCATACGAACTGCTCAGCGGCGGGAACCCGCTGCTGGTGAATGCGCTGATCGAGGACCAGGAAACCGGCACGGATATCGCCGCGGAAATCGACCGGCCGACCGTCGCGCATTACTACCGGCAGGCCGTCGGGCGCTGCGTCCGACGCTGTGACCCGGTCACCGCCGAGGTGGCCCACGGCCTGGCCGTGCTCGACCTCTCCCGGGCCACCCAGCTGGTCGGTCGGCTGCTCTCGCTGGAGCACGACGTGCTGCAACGCTGCGAGCACCTGCTGCACCGGGTGGGCCTGCTCGGCCCGGAGGGCTTCCGGCACCCCGGGACCCGGGCCGCGGTGCTCGACAGCCTCGACCCGGCCCGGCGGGCCGAGCTGCACCGGCGGGCGGCCCGGCTGCTCTTCGTCGAGGGGGCCCAGGCCGCCGAGGTGGCCCGGCACCTGCTCGCGGCGGACGACGCGAGCGACCCCTGGGCGGTGCCGCTGCTGCTGGAGGCCGCCGAACAGGCCCTGCAGGAGGACCAGTACGACCTCGCGGCGGAGTGCACCCGGCTCGCCCACCGGGACACCGCCGGGACCGACCGGCAGGCGTCCGTGACCCTGATGCTCGCCCAGATCGACGGCCAGGCGAACCCGATCGCCGCGGTCCGGCACTGCACGGCCCTCACCGACGCGCTGCACGACGGCGAGCTCCAGCCCAACCAGTTCATCCAGCTGGTCAAGTACCTGCTGCAGAACGGCGCGTTGGAGCAGGCCGAGGAGGCGCTGCGGCACGCCGGCAGCAAGATCCGGCGGGGGGCGGGTGCCGACTCGGGCGCCTGGGAGCCCTTCCGGCTCTGGCTGGGCTGCACCTTCCCGCCGCTGGCCGCGAAGTTCGCCGAGGTGCTGGACTCGGCCGGCGGACCGCGGCTGTCGGTCGGACGGGCCACCGACCCGCGCCTGCAGGCCGCCGCACTGCTCGACGGCGTGCTGCGCGGCACGCCCTCGCAGTCCGACATCGATGCGGCCCTGGAGCACCTGCAGGCCCTGCGGTTGAGCGACACGAGCGTGGAGCCGCTGGCCATGGCGCTGACCGCGATGATCTACACGGACCGCCACCGGGCCGCCGTGCCCTGGGGCGAGGCGCTGCTGGCGGAGGCCCGGGCGCGCCGGGTGCCGAGCTGGATCGGGGTCCTCTCCTCGATCACGGCCAAGGCCGCGATCCGGTGCGGCGACCTGGCGGCGGCCGAGCGGCACGCCCTCGCGGCCCTGGAGTGGAACGCTGACAACGAGTACGCGGTCGCCACCCTGCTGCGCGCGCTGACCCTCCGCGGCGACCTGGCGGCCGCCCGCGAGCTGCTCAACCGGCCGCCGCGCGGCCCACTGCTGGAGAACCCGGCCGTGCTCTACTACCAGCACGCCCGCGGCCACTACTACCTGGCGCGGCAGCGCCCGCGCGCCGCGCTGCTCGAGTTCGGCTCCTGCGCCCAGAGCATGCGCAGCTGGGGGATGGACCTGCCGGCCCTGGTGCCCTGGCGCACCGACGTCGCCCAGGCCCTGATCGGGATCGGCCGGACCGGCGAGGCCCGGGAGCTGGCCGCCGAGCAGCTGGCCATGCTGACCGCCGGTCAGGCCCGCAGCCGGGCGCTGAGCCTGCGGGTGCTGGCCCTGGCCAGCGACCCCGTCGAGCGGCCACCGCTGCTCGCCGCGGCGCTGGCGAGCCTGGACGGCGAGCCGGACCCGGTCGAGCGGGCCCGGATCCTCGGCGTGCTCGGGCACACCCACGACGAGCTCGACGACCCGGAGACGGCCGACCGCCTGCTGGGCCAGGCCGCCGACCTGGCCCGGGAGAGCCGGGCCGACAGTCTGCTGCGCGAGCTGGCACCGGTGGGCGACCCGCAGTCGCCCGCCCTGACCCCGCAGGGGGAGAGCGTGGGCATCGAGGACCTGAGCAAGGCCGAGCAGCGGGTCGCCCGGCTGGTCAGCCGCGGCCACACCAACAGCGAGGTGGCGGACAAGCTGTTCATCACGGTCAGCACAGTGGAGCAGCACCTGACCCGGATCTACCGCAAGCTCGGCATCAAGCACCGCAGCAGCCTGCAGTCGCTGTACCAGGGCGGCGTGCTCGCGGCCAGCTGTTGACCGCTGCCGCTCCTCCGGCGCCGCCGCTCCTCCGGCGCCGCAGAGCCGGGGGAGCGGGCCCGCGCCGCCGCGCCGCTCAGTCCGCGGTCCGGGCCGGCAGCGCCGCAGGCGTCGTCCGCCCGGCCTCGGGGGCCGCGGGGAGCCGGCGGACCAGCGCCGCCGCGCCGACGGCGAGGACGGCCACGGTGACCGGCAGCAGCCTGGCGGTGTCCGCCACGCCCCAGGTCGCGATGACGTAGCCGCCGACGGCCGCGCCGAGCGGGACCGCGCCGTCGCCGATCACCGAGAGCAGGCCCACCACCCGGCCCAGCGCCTCGGGCGGCACCGCCTCGATCCGGCTGAGCGTGTTGACCACCGCGACCACCGTGCCGACCCCGCCGACCCCGCACCAGGACACGGTCAGTACCACCGGGTTGCCGGTCAGGGCCATCGGCGTGAGTGCGAGCGCCCACAGCCAGAGCCCGATGACGAAGGCCCGGTTCGGCCCGAAGGCCCTGGTGATGCGGGGCGCCAGCGCGGCGCCCAGGATGCCGCCGGCGCCCGCGCTGGACAGGATGATCCCCAGCAGCCAGGTGGGCCGGCCCTCCTGCCGGGACTGGACGATCAGCAGCAGGATGGTGACCTGGAACAGCACGTTGGCCACCGCCGTGGCGACCGTCGCCAGGGCCACGAAGCGCGACCTGCGGACCCAGGAGAGCCCTTCGCGGGTCCGGCCCCAGAACGACTGCTGCTGCGGGCCGAAGCGGACGACCGGGGCGAAGTCCCCCTGGAGGGCGGAGATCGAGCCGAGCGAGAGCACCGAGGAGAGCAGGTTCGCCAGGAAGGGTGCCCAGCGGGCCCAGCCGAGCAGCGCCGCGCCGAGCACCCGGCCGACCAGGATGGCCGCGGGCTGCTCGGCCTCGTAGTAGGAGAACGCCTGCGCGTACTGCTCCCTGGGCACCAGGTCCCGGACGGCCGCCACCTCGGCCGGGGCGAAGTAGGCGAACACCACGCCCTCCACGAGGGCGACCGCAGCCAGCACCAGGGGCGTGTGCCCGCCGCCGAGCAGCAGCCAGCCGACCAGCGTCACCGAGGCGAGCACGGCCAGCAGTTGGCAGCGGAGCATGGTCCGGCGCCGGTCGGCGTAGTCGGCGACGATCCCCGCGTGGGCGTAGCAGACCAGGTTGGGCACCGAGGCGGCGAAGCTCACCCAGCCGGCGACGATCGGGGAGCCGGAGACCTCCAGGGCCAGGACCGGGTAGCAGAGCCGGGCGCCGAAGGTCCCCATCCGGGAGATGCCGTTCCCGCCCCACAGCAGCAGGAAGTTCCGATCGTGCAGCACACCGGTCCGACCCGTGATCACCGTTCGCTTCCTCCAGAGAACCGGCGAGCCGGTTCACCGTGTGCACGTCATGTGATCGAGGGTCAGGGCTGTTCGCCCCGGCCGTCAACCGGTTGGTCGGCAAACGGTGCTTGCGGCTTCCGGATCCGCCGGTCGGCGGGGAACGGGAGGTCGGGCGGCGGGCGTTCGGTGCTCGATGGACCGTTCGGGCGGTGGGTCGGGCGTTCGGGCTAGAGTGCGAGCAGGTCGTCGATGCCGGCCTTGAGCTGAGCCACCGTCAGGCCGCGGTCGGCCGTCAGGTGTCCGAGCAGACTCGGCACGAAGGGGGCGAGCAGCAGATGGGCCAGCACGGTGGCGTCCGCGTCCGGCCGGGCCTGCCGCAGCAGCACGGCCACGTGGGTGTGCAGGGTGAGGTACACGCCGCTGCTGTACCGGGCGCACGGCGCGGCCGCCTCGGCCGTGGCCAGGATCGCGAGCTGGTCGAGGACCCGGTCGGCCAGGGCGTGCAGGAAGGCGCGCAGCCGCTCGGCGGGCGGCGCGTCCGGGCCCAGCGGCGGGGGTCCGGAGAGGAAGGCCTGCTGGAAGCGCCGCTCGCCGTCGTCCAGCAGGGCGAGCAGGAGCCTGTTCACGTCCCCGAAGCGCCGGTACACCGTGCCGACGCCCATGTCGGCGGCGTGCGCGACGGCGTTCATGGTGACGGCCTCCGGCCCCTGTTCGGCGAGCAGGCGGGCGGCCGCGTCGAGGATCCGGCGGCGGTTGCGGGCGGCGTCCGCGCGCTCGGGCGGCGCCTGGCCCGTGACGGGGAGTTCGGGTCGGGGCATGATCCGAGGCTACCGGATACCTATCCACTTTGACCCTCGCCACCCCTTGCGAGCCGGATTCCCATCCGCTTTACTGGAGTCGCCGAAGCGGATAGCTATCCATTTCGGCCTTGAAGACTTCTCGGGAGAAGGGGACTCCGTCATGAGTGCCAAGGTCGCGGTCATCTACTACTCGTCCACCGGCAACGTCCACCAGCTCGCCAAGGCCGTCGTCGAAGGGGCGGAGAAGGCCGGCGCCGAGGTGCGGCTGCGCCGCGTCCCGGAGCTCGCGCCCGACGCCGCGATCGACGCCAACCCGGCGTGGCGCGCGCACGTGGAGGCCACCGCGGACGTCGAGGTCGCCACCCTCGACGACCTGTCCTGGGCCGACGCCTACGCCCTCGGCTCGCCGACCCGCTTCGGCAACATATCCGCCCAGCTGAAGCAGTTCATCGACACCACCGGTGGCCTGTGGCGCGAGGGCGTCATGATCGACAAGCCGGCCACCGGCTTCACCAGCGCCTACAACGCCCACGGCGGCAACGAGGCCACCACGCTGGCCCTGTACAACACCTTCCACCACTGGGGCTCGATCATCGTCGCCCCCGGCTACACCGACCCGGTCGTCTACCCGGCCGGCGGCAACCCGTACGGCACCTCGCACGCCGGTGGCGAGGCGGTCTCCGAGGCCACCCTCGCCGCCGCCCGCTACCAGGGCGAGCGCTTGGCCACCATCGCGGCCCGCCTGCTGGCCGGCAAGTAGCACCTCCCGGGCGGCCCGGTGCGCCGGGCCGCCCGGACCCGTTTCCGGCCCTGCCTCAGGCCCCGTTCCAGGCCCCGTCCAGGACCTGTTTCCGGGGCCGCTGCACATCCGCTTCCGAACCGCTCCTGATCCGCTCGAGTCGCCTTGGTGGTGTTCCGCCCGCGTGCCATGCTGACCCGCGAGGCCGACCCGACCAGGAGACCCATGAACGCCACCCCCCAGCCCGCCGATCCCGGCGCCGACGCGCTCGGGACGTCCGCCGCGCAGGCGCGCAGCGCGGTGCTGGAGCAGCTGGTGCGTCAGGATCCGGGCCGGTTCCGGGTGTTGACGGGGGACCGCCCCACCGGCCGGCTGCACCTGGGGCACTACTTCGGCACGCTGCACAACCGGGTGCGCCTGCAGGACCTCGGGGTCGAGCTGTTCGTGGTGATCGCGGACTACCAGGTCCTGACCGACCGCGACGTGGCGGACAACCTCACCGAGTACGTCGAGGAACTGGCGCTGGACTACCTCGCCGTCGGCGTGGACCCGGCCCGCAGCACGGTCTTCACGCACAGCGCCGTGCCCGCGTTGAACCAGCTGATGCTGCCCTTCCTCAGCCTGGTCTCGGTCGCGGAGCTCAACCGCAACCCCACGGTCAAGGACGAGATCGCCCACTCGCGGCAGTCCGCCGTCAGCGGGCTGATGTTCACCTACCCCGTCCACCAGGCCGCCGACATCCTGTTCTGCAAGGCCAACCTGGTGCCCGTCGGTCAGGACCAGCTGCCGCACCTCGAAGTGACCCGGAGCATCGCGCGCCGCTTCAACGACCGCTACGGCCACGGCGCCGCCGTCTTCCCGCAGCCCGAGGCGCTGCTCTCCAGTGCGCCGCTGCTGCTCGGCACGGACGGCACCAAGATGAGCAAGAGCCGGGGCAACGCCATCGCGCTGGCCGCCGACGCGGACGAGACCGCCCGCCTGATCAAGGGCGCCAGGACCGACGCCCAGCGGCACATCGGCTACGACCCCGCCACCCGGCCCGAGGTCTCCTCGCTGGTGCTGCTCGCCGCCCTCTGCCTGGGCCGCAGCCCGCAGGAGGTGGCCGAGCAGATCGGCTCGGCCGGCGCGGCCGCGCTGAAGAAGACGGTGACCGACGCGGTCAACGAGTACCTGGCCCCGATCCGGGCCCGCCGGGCCGAGTTCGTCGCGGACCGCGGGTACCTGCGCCAGGTGTTGCGCGAGGGCAACGAACGGGCCCGGGCGGTGGCCGACGCCACGCTCGCCGAGGTGCGCGCCGCGATGAACAGTGACTTCTGAAACCGGGATACGACTCGATCGCCGGCCGCGTTCGCACTCGACCGGTGCTCGAATTTCCGGTGTTCCGGGGTCCCCGAATGCGCACCAAGCGGGACACATCCGGCTGAACCGCGCTGCCGACCGAATACAGCGCCCCTGGAAGAAGTCGCCGCCTCCTGGCTACGATGCCGAATAAGACCTCCCGAAGGCGAAGGCATCCCATGAAACTTCTGATGATCGCCATGCCGTGGCAAGGGCTCAATACTCCGTCCAGTGCGCTGGGAATTCTCGGGCCCTCGGTCCGCAAACAGGCCGTCGGCTGGACCGTCGAGGAGCTGTACGCGAATATCCCGTGGGCCGAGCGGCTGATCACCCGGAGCGGCGGTGCCATCACCACCGCGGATTACGCGAACGTCGCCGACCAGGTTTTCCACGGGGTCGGCGACTGGGTTTTCACCCCGGCCCTGTACGACGTCGACGGATATCTGGTCGACGAGTTCTCCGCGTTCCTCCGCAACCGCGGCATGGACCCGCGGATCCCGGTCGAGATGCAGCGGCACGCGCGGGAGTTCGTCCGGGACCTGGCCGCCGAGATCGCCGCCGACCCGCCGGACGTCGTCGGGTTCACCACCACCTTCATGCAGAACGTGCCCTCGCTGGCGCTGGCCAAGGAGCTGAAGCGGCTGGTGCCGGGCATCCGCACGGTGCTCGGCGGCAGCAACTGCGACGGGCCGCAGGGGCCGGCGCTGCACCGCAACTTCCCGCAGCTCGACTTCGTGGTCAGCGGCGAGGGCGAGCGCGCGCTGCCGGCGCTGCTGAACCGCCTCGCCAAGGGCACCGACCTGGCCGACGTACCCGGGCTGAGCTGGCGCGACGCGGACGGGCAGACCGTGGCGAACGCGCCCGCCCAGGCCGCGCTGCCGTTCGCCATGGTGCCCGCGCCCGACTACGACAGCTACTTCCGGGCCCTCGAGGGCTCCTCGGTGCTCTCCCACGTCTGTCCGATGCTGGTCATGGAGACCTCCCGCGGCTGCTGGTGGGGCGAGCGCCACCAGTGCACCTTCTGCGGCCTGAACGGCTCGAACATCGACTTCCGCAGCAAGGCGCCCGAGCGCATCGTCAAGGAAGTCGCCGACCTCGCCGCGCGCTACCAGGTGCTCGACCTGGTGATGGTCGACAACATCCTCGACATGAAGTACCTGGGCACGGTCATCCCCGAAATGGCCGCCCTCGACCTCGACCTGCGGATCCACTACGAGATCAAGTCCAACCTCAGCCGGGAGCAATTGCGCACGCTGCGCGACGCGAACGTGCTCTACGTCCAGCCCGGTATCGAGGGGCTGAGCGACCACGTCCTGCACCTCATGGACAAGGGCGTCAGCGCCGCCCACAACGTCCGATTGCTGCGCGACGCGGAGGACCTCGGCCTCAACGTCACCTGGAACATCCTCTACGGTTTCCCGGGCGAGACCGAGGAGGATTACCGGGCGCTGCTCCGGAAATTCGCCACCCTGGAACACCTGCAACCGCCGACCGGCGCCTGGCGAATAGCACTGGAACGGTTCAGCCCGTATTTCGAGGATCCCACCCTCGGTTTCATGTTCCGCCGCCCGGCCGAAATCTACGATTTCATCTACCAGGTGCCGCGGGACCAGCTGCACGACTTCGTCTACCTCTTCGACGCCGCCGACCAGGGCATCGCCGGGCCTATCGAGGACGAGCTGAAGCAGGGCGTCGACGCGTGGGCGCAGGCCTACGACCGCGGCTCGCTGACCTACTGGACCGACGAGCGCGGGCGGGTGGTCATCGAGGACCGCCGCGCCAGCTGGCCGCAGGAGGTGATCGAGCTGGACGAGCGGCAGAGCAACGTCTACCTGGGCATGTTCCAGGGCGCGGGCCGCGAGGGCGTGCGCCGCCGGCTGGTCGCCAGCGGCCACCCGGTCGCCGACGGGGAGTTGGAGGAGATGCTGCGCCACTTCGTCGAGCGCGGCCTCGCCTTCGAGGACGAGGGGCGCTACGTGAGCGTGGCACTCGAAGTGAACCCGTACCGCCGCAAGCTGATCGAGGGCAAGGAGGTGTGGGCGGCATGACGAGCACCCTGCTGGACATCGCCGAACTGCGGACCCGGGCCGCGGATCCGGGACGGGCCCGGGCGGGTGGCCGGCCCGCCACCGAGACCCTGACCCTGGGCGCCGACGCGCGCGAGCTGCCCACCACCGACGAACTGGCGGCGCTGCTGGTCGCGGTGCCGGTGGCCGGGGTGCGACTGGCCCGCCCGGTCGACTTCGCCACGCTGCCGGGGGAGGAGCTGGTGCGGACCGTCGCGCTGCTCCGCGAGTGCGCCGCGGTGGGCGTCCGGGTCGCCTGGACGCTGCGGCTGGGCGCGGACCAGCTCGACCTGGTCCCGCGCCTCGACCACCTGCCCGTCCCCGAACGGATCCTGGTGCCGGACCAGCAGATCCAGGGGCCCTGGCGCTCCGCCGACATGTTCGGCCTCTTCCACTTCCGCCGCGGGCCGGGCTTCCTGTCGGTCGTCGACAACCGCCCGGAGTCCCGGCGGCGGCTCGTCCTGGACGACCCCGCCGTGCAGCAGGTCTTCCGCCGGGCCCTGCCGGGCTGCGCCTGGGCCGAGTTGATCGCCGACCCGGACCAGGCGGTCGCTGCGGCCGAGTTGGTTGATCTTGGCATGCTCCTGCGGATCGCGGACTACTGTGTGACCCTGCCGGTGCACCTGCGCTCCTGGCCGCTGGGAGCGGCGCTCCTCGGCGGGACCCTGGCTGCGGCCGGCACCAAACCGCAGGAGGGGAACCCATGACCACCACCACGGAAGACCGGCGCACCGCCACCGTCGACGCCCCCGGGCCGCTCGACGGGCTGCCCCGGACCGCCCGCTTCGAGTCCGAGCCGGCGCTGCGCTTCCTCGACCAGGCCCTGTTGGAGTACCGCAGGTGCCTGGAGAGCCGCGACGCCGACGGCGTGCCGCACCACCTGCCACGCGCCTCGGGCCTGCTGTTCGGGCAGGTCGACGACACCGGGATCACCATCGCCGACGTCGAGTTCGTGCCCAACGTGCGCGACAGCGACGAGGGCGTCATCGCCGAGTTCGAGACCACCATCGCGCCCCGCTTCGGCGAGGTCTACCGCAACCCCGGCCGCGGCTTCTGGTCCGACGAGATCGGCGTGCTGCGGGCGATCCAGCGGCAGGCCGCGAACGGCCGCGAGCTGCTGGGGTCCATCCACTCGCACCCGAACTGGCACCGGATCGGCCCGCCGCACGAGCGCTTCCAGCGGCTCAGCGAGAACCCGACCCAGATGGACGCGTACCTCTTCGGCCAGTCGTGCTGGCCGGTGAACGTGATCTGGTACGTGCACACGGACGACGCCGGCCTGGCGCACCGGGTGGCGGGCTGGCGGCCCGGCCCGGCGGGGTGCGAGCGGCTCGACATCCGGATCCCGGCGGAGATCTGCGCGGAGCACCGGGTGGCGCTGCCGTCGGAGTGAGGGCTTCCTGCCCTGCCTCGACCCACCCTGCCTCCTTGCTCGTTCGCCCTTGCCCATTCGCCTCTCCTCACCCACCTCGCTCACCCACCTCGCTCACCCACCTCGCTCACCCACCGAGGGAGACAGCCATGCCCGAAACCACGCCGAACGCCGCCCCGACCCTGACCGCGCCCGCCGTGACCGTCCACCTGCCCGCCGCCTTCCACACCCTGACCGGCGGCCGGCGGCAGATCCCGGCCGCGGGGGACAGCATCCGCGAGGTGCTCCACGTCCTCGACCGGGACTGTCCCGGCGTCCTGGACCGGATCGTGGACCAGCAGGGCTCCATGAAGCGCTACGTCAACGTCTACCGCAACGACACCGACATCCGCGGCGACGACGGCCTCGAGACCAAGGTGGCCGACCGGGACGTGATCTGGATCGTCCCGGCCGTGGCCGGCGGCAGCGGAGCGGCCCCCACCCGGGAGTCGTGATGACCGACACCCTGCCCGCCGAGTTCTTCACCGCCCCCGGCGCCTCCCCGCACGAGGCCACCGCCGAGCTGCGGGCCAAGTGCCCGGTCCACCGGATCGACTACCCGCCGGGCGCCGAGGCGTACGCGGTCCTCGGTCACCAGGCCGTCGCCGAGGCCCTCGGCGACCCGCGGCTCTCCAAGCGGGTCGAGAGCCTGCCCACCCGCTACCGGGAGAAGGCCCACGCCGACAGCCTCCTGATGGTCCGCAACCTGGGCTTCGCCGACCCGCCCGAGCACACCCGGCTGCGCAAGCCGGTCAGCCGGGCCTTCGTCCCCGGCCGGATCGCCGGCCTGCGCCCGCGCATCCAGGAGATCATCGACGAGCTGATCGACGCCTTCCCGGAGTCCGGCGAGGTCGACCTGCTGGACGCCTTCGCGCTGCCGCTGCCGCTCACCGTGATCAGCGAGTACCTCGGGATCCCGGTCTGCGACCGGCCGCTGTTCCAGCAGTGGGGCTACGTCCTCAGCCAGGACCCTTTCCAGTACCCGGAGTCGGAACTGAAGGCGGCCACCGACGAGTTCCTCGCCTACTTCGGCAGGCTGGTCGCCGAGCGCCGCGCCAACCTGCGGGACGACCTGCTGAGCGACCTGGTCCGCGGCCGGGACTCGGGCGTCTTCGTCAACGACCGGGAGCTGTACTCGACGATCCTGCTGCTGCTGATCGCCGGGCACAAGACGGTGGCCAACATGCTGGGGAACGGGACGGCCCTGCTGCTCTGCCACCCCGAGCAGCTCGCCAAGCTGCGCGCCACCCCCGAGCTGGTGCCCTCGGCCGTCGAGGAGATCCTGCGCTACGAGGGCTCGGCCTCCTGGGCCTCGCTGCGGATCGCGGCACAGGACCTGCGGCTCGGCGAGGTGGAGATCCCCGAGGGCAGCTTCGTGCACCTGTCGCTGGCCGGCGCCGGGCACGACCCGGAGGTGTACGAGGACCCCGAGCGCTTCGACGTCACCCGGTACCCCAACCACCACCTCGCCTTCGGCCACGGCCCGCACTTCTGCGTCGGCGCCCCGCTGGGCCGGCTCCAGGGCGAGCTCGCCTTCACCACCCTGCTGCGCCGCCTGCCGGACCTGGCCCTCGCCGTCGCGCCCGAGGAGATCGCCTGGCTCTCCGACAGCTCCCTCAGCCGGGGCCTGGAGGCCCTCCCGGTCCGGGTCGGGCGGAGGCTGCCCTGATGAGCGCCACCCTTCGTGACCCGCGCATCGCCGACCCGCGCATCGCTGTGGTCGGTGCGGGGGGAGTGGGCGGCGTGCTCGGCGGCCGGCTCGCCGCGGCCGGGACCCCGGTGCGGTTCCTGGCCCGCGGCGAGCAGCTGGCCGCGCTCCGCAGCACCGGGCTGCAGGTCAGCGATGCCGCGGGCGACTGGTCCGTGCCCGCGCCCGCGGTGTCGGCCTCGGACGACCCGCGGGAGCTCGGCGAGGTCGACCTGGTGCTGCTCTGCGTCAAGACCCCGCAGCTGCCCGCGGCCCTCGACGCGCTGCCCCCGCTGCTCGGCCCCACCACCGCGGTGGTCACCGTGCAGAACGGCGTCGAGGCCCCCGAGCAGGTCGCGGTCCGCTTCGGCCGCGACCGGGTGCTGCCCGGCCTGGCCCGGGTCGTCGCGACCCGAACCGCCCCGGGCCGGGTCCGGCAACTGGGCCCGCCCGCCGCCCTCGGCTTCGCCGAGTGGGACGGCAGCACCTCGGACCGGGTCGCGCGGTTGCGGGAGGTGCTGCGCGCCGCGTCGGTCACGGCGCCGGAGCCGGCGGACATCTGGGCCGAGCTGTGGGCGAAGTTCCTGCTGGTGGTCCCGGTCGGCAGCCTCGGCGCCGCCACGGGCGGGGCGACCATCGGGCAACTCCGCGAGCGGGACGGCACGCGGCAGCTGCTGGTGGCGGCGATGCGGGAGATCGAGCGGACGGCCCGTGCGCTCGGCATCGACCTCCCGGCCGACGCCGTCGAGACGGCCACGGCCCTGATGGACCGCCAGCCGCCGGACGCGGCCACCTCCCTGCAACGCGACCTCCTGGCCGGCCGGCCGTCCGAGCTCGACGCCTGGACCGGCGCCGCCGTCCGCCTGGCCGCCCGCGCGGGCGAGCCGGCACCGGTGCTGGGGCTGCTGTACGAACTCCTGGCGGCGCGCTCGTCCTTGTCCGGCGAGCACCGCTGAACAGCCGGGCGAGCAGGCTCGCTTCGTCACCGCGTACCAACTGACGAAGGAGCCCCGGTGCACCCCACCGCCGCCTACCTGGCTCGCCCGGACGGCGCCAGCCGTCCCGCGGCGCTCACCCAGGGCGCGACCGGTGGCCACGCCGATCCCGGTGCAGCGCGCAGACCATGAGGCCCAGTGCCTAATAGCTCGTCGGCTCAAGGCCGGCGCTGAAAGCATCTGTCTGTTCACCCGTGCGGGTCAACAACCGACAGCCCATGGGCAGGCTCGTGCTCTCCTTCCGGCCCCATGCCGGCCGGAAGGAGAGCACGGCACCACGGGGTCGTACCTCACAGAGCGACAGACAGGAGCACCGAATGAAGGCCTCCCGCGACAAACTCACCAGGCTCTTCACAGCACTCGCCCTGATGATCGGCGCACTCGTCGGCACGGCGTGGGCGGCGCAGACCGCGTCCGCAGCCACGGCGGTGCGAGCAGTGCCTGCCACCTCATTGAGCATCTGCTCGAACTCGCCTATTCCGTCGGGGTATGTCGTTACTGCGGTGTTCGGTCCTGGTGGGGTCTGTAGCGGTAACCTGGCCAGCTACACGATCCAGACGCCGTACAGTCCGATGAGTGTCTGCTCGAACTCGCCCATTCCGTCGGGGTATGTCGTTACTGCGGTGTTCGGCCCCGGTGGGACCTGCAGCGGCAACCTCGCCAGCTACACCATCCAGACCCCGTAAGTGGCTGTTGTCGTTCCGATCTTGAGCGGCTCCGGTCGAACGGCGTCTCGATCGGGGGCATCGCGGGAGCCTGGAACGCCACCACGGGCTGCGACGGCTATGCCGGCTATATATTGAGCGCCGTGGTCGCCGAGATCCCGTCCGATCGATTGATGGACGGGATCTCGGCGCTTCTGGATTCTGAGGAGAGATCGTCTCTGCTGCTCGTCCCCGGATTCCATCCGCTCCCACCTTCCATGCCTACCGCACGGGCACCTGCCGGCCCCCGATTCCCGACGCCCCCGCAGACGAACGCCCGCCATGAAGCGCAGTTGCCTCGTCGGGCCCACCGATCGTGCTGTCCGGAACGAGCCGAGGAGTCACACGGCCGGGCGCTGGGCCTGCCGGTCGGAGTTGTTCAGCAGCAGGTCGTACCCGAGCCGCGTGAGGGCGTGGCGGACCTGTCGCCCTTCGCGTTCGGTGGTGATGGCCCCGGCCGTGCGCAGTGCAGTGGCGTGGGCGGATGCGGACGGGGAGGTCACGCCGAGACGTTGGGCGAGCTGGGAGGTGGAGCACGGGTTCCGGCCGATCGCACGCAGGGCCCGGGCTCGGCGGGGCCGATCAGGTCGGCCAGTCCGTCCCGGTCTGTGGGCTTCTGCTCGGTACGGCGGGTGCCGATCGGGTACAGCAGGGCGGTCGGCCGCCGCTCGTCGGGGATGGCGACGATGCCGTCCTGGAGGAAGAAGCTGGGGCGCAGTTGGAGTCCCCGGCCACCCAGGTCGCAGGTGGCGTCCAGCTCGGGTGTGGCGTACTGCAGGACTCCTTCCTCGCGCCAGGCGAGCTTCGGGTGGAGTCGGTCCAGCATGGAGCCGGTTCCCGACTCGGCGGCGGTGCGTGCGTGGTCGGCGATGTCGGATTGCAGGAGGCGCTGGATGTCGGGCCAGTCCGGTTCGAGACAGGCCCTGAACAGCGCCCAGGCGCCGTCCGCGATCCGCCGTAGCTGTCGCGGCCCGGCATCGCGCAACTCGGCTACGACACGCGGAAGTTTCGGTTCGAGGTCGTAGGAGGCGAGGTCTGCGTGGAGGAGGGTTTCCGGGACCGCGAGGATGGCGTCGAGTGAGTCGGTGAGCCGATGGCAGCCCTCGATGTCGAGGAAGTCGGGTATGCCCCTGAAACTGGCGTTGACCAGGTCGAACAGTGGGGCGGCCCGGCGGGGGACGTGACGCTTCGCCTGGCGCCACCACCGGGCGTGGTTGATGGAGGTTCCGATGCAGGAGTGCTCCGACCGCGCGGCAGCGCCGAGGATCTGGTCCATCGGCGAGACGCTGAACCGGACGTTCGCCATGTCGGCGATGCCGAAGCCGAATTCGAGCACGGACTCCTCCTGGGGTGTGGCATGCACCGGGGCCAGCGAGTGGGCCGCCGGGGCCGCACGGCCGCCCCTCGGGGCCGGCTGCGGACCGCCTTGACGGTACATCAGCTTACGTACACGCTCCATCTATTCATATCAGCTGCCAGATGAGGAGTGGTGCATGGCCCATCGCAACCGGCGCGCCGGGCCGGTCACGGCAGGGCCGATGCTCGCAGGTACCAGGATCGGCCTGGCCACCGCTGCGCCGGCCAACTCGCCTCTGCGGGCCCCACGAGATCAGTTGGTGCTGGAGTCCCGCACCGGATCGGGCTCGGGGGTCGGCACGAAGAGGCTGAGCCGGTAGGTGGTCGGCTGCACCAAGCGCCCGCAGAACGTGTCGATCCGTATCGCCGTCCAGTCGATCTGCGTGTCCGTCGCTCGGAGACGGTGGATGTGGTCGCGCCACTCCGACTCGTCCTGGGTCTCGAACAGCACTTCCCAGTGGCCCGCGTCAGGCGCGAAGCGAGCGGTGGTCCGCTGCACCTCGCCGCGCCGCTGACGTTTTCTCTTCCGCTGTCCTGGCATCGGCACAGCATGGTCGGCCGCCATCGTCATAGCAAGGCCATGACCACGCCGGTCAGCACGGGCCGGGCGGCAGCACCCAGCCCATCGGTGACCGGTGAGGGCTATCCTGCCGCCATGCACGGGGTGGACTGGGACAAAGTACGTCGTCGGACGCTCGCGGTGTGAAGCCGTCGACGCAGCAAGCGGTCGTACCACCGGAGCTGTCTTCCTCTCCGGCGACGGCACGTTCTCCACCCTGCTGATCGTGAGCGGCCCCTACCGCGGGACCGTGTGGTACGACGAGCGGTCCATCCATGACCGCATCAGACCGATCTTCACCTTCGCCGGGCCGCCCACCTTCGCCGAGTGGTTCTTCGGGAGCGTTGAGTCCAGCTCTGTCCTCCTGCCGAAGCCGCGAAAGGAAGTGGCGGGCGCGTTGGCGCGGCTACCACGGGGCGAGGACACCCCCAGCTGGCTCCGCTGGTTCGACGATTGGGGGCCTGCACGTCCGCGGCCATGGTGGAGCCGCATCCGACCCAACTGGGGTCAGGCACGGCTCAGATCATGAACTCCGCACTGGGAGCCCCCCGGGGGGCCGGCTCCTCGGACCTCGGGGGAACACCACCCCCAACCGATCCTCGGCCATCGACATCGTGCCCATTGCCATGCCCGAGAGCGAAGTTGTCGTTCGAGCGCCGAGTGGTGCGTCAAAACGGCAGCTGATCTTGCAGTTTGTCGTTGGGGCAGTCCGGGCCATCGGAACAACGGGGTAGGACGGCGTCGGTGAAGTCCCAGGGATCGCGGCCGGCAAGGCCGGTCGTGTTCTCGCTCCACTCTTCCAGTGCGTCGATCGCCCGCTCGCGGTACTGCCACTCGGCGCTTGCTCCGAGAACCTCGCGGAGCAACGGGATCAGTTTCCTGCGGTGTTGCCGCAGCCGCGCGTCGTCCACCAGGGGGATGCACGCGGCTATGGCAGCCTCGCGAACTGCCAGGTCGTGGTCCCGCGTAAAGGCGGCGACTGGATTGAACAGCAGCGGCAGCAGCCGGTTCGTCTCGACGAAGGGCAGGTAGTCCTCGGGTACGAAGCCATGCCGCCGGAGGACCTCTGCGGCCGTATCGTTGGCCTCGGCTGCCACCGAGCCGAGCCAGTCCAGGAGCGCAGCCCTCATCACCCCTGGCAGATCGTTGCGCGCCAGGTCGATCGGCAGTGCGGTGCGTGGGTCGGACAGGATCCCAGCCACGTACAGGGCGGTCGGCGCGGTCGCCTCGTAGAGCGTGTTCTGGTGGTGCACCACATGGTTCAGGAAGTCGAGCGCGCTGCTGCGTCGGTGCTGGTCGGGGTCCAGGAGCGCAGTCAGGTGGAGCGGCACGTCTGCTGCTGGTCCCATTGCGTGTGACAGCTCGCTCCAGCGTGTCCGGCTCAGAACCTCGGCAGGACTGGGCAAGGCCTCAGGAGCGAGTACGGCGTCGTTCGTCACGCCCGGATTATCCCGTCACCTGGTGACACCGGCCGGCGGGTCCGCAGTGCGGCCGGCGAGGGAGCGGTGCACGGAACTTGATCACCGGGCTACTGTGTCGGGCATGAACGCGGACGGCTGGTTGGCAGATACCCGGACCTCATACGACACCGTCGCAGTCAGCTATGCCGACTACATTCGTGACGCTCTGGCCGGGGCGCCGTACCTGCGAGCGGCTCTGGCGTTGTTCGCCGACCTGGTGCACGCCTCCGGTGGTGGGCCGGTGGCGGACGTGGGGTGTGGCCCGGGGCACGTCACCGCCCACCTGGGCGAGTTGGGGCTCGACGCCTTCGGTATCGACCTTTCACCCGCGATGATCGACGTGGCCCGGCGTGACCGTCCCGGCCTGCGGTTCGAGGTGGGCTCGATGACGGACCCCGACCTTGCCGACGAGTCGGTCGCCGGCCTGCTCGCGTTCTGGTCGCTGATCCACATCCCCGACGATGCGGTCCCCACGGTCTTCGGTCACTTCCGGCGGGTGTTGCGTCCCGGTGGACCGCTGCTGCTCGGCTTTCACGTCGGCGCCGAGTCGCGGCTGAAGACGCAGGGCTACGGCGGTCACCCGATGAAGGTCCAGGTCCACCGCCGTCAACCCGAGCAAGTGGCGGCTTGGCTACGCGATGCCGGGTTCGTGGTCGAGGCCCACTTGCTGACCGACCCCGACGAGAGCGTTCCGGGGGCGCTCCTCTTCGCGCGCCGCCCGCCTCGCGGGAGCGAACCGCAGGCGGGTCACCCGAGCAGCTTCGTGTAGGCGGCGGCGTCCAGCAGGTCGGCAGTGGAGGCGCCGGTCGCCAGCTTGATCCTGAACAGCCAGAGGCCGTACGGGTCGCCGTTCACGTCCTCGGGCGAGTCGACGACGTCCTCGTTGATCGCGACGACCTCGCCGGCGACCGGGGTGTAGATGTCGGAGGCGGCCTTGACCGACTCGACGATGCCGACGGGCGCCCCGGCCTTGACCTTCGTGCCCACCTTGGGCAGCTCGAAGAAGACGATGTCCCCCAGCGTGTTCTGGGCGTGGTCGGTGAGGCCGATGGCCACGGTCCCGTCGGCTTCGGTGAGCACCCACTCGTGCTCTTCTGTGTACTTGCGATCGGTAGGGACGTTCGCCATGGCAGGGCTCCTCTGATCCGTGATCGGTAGATGACACAGTGTCATATCGGCGTGCGTCAGAGGCGGCGTTCGGGGAAGTGCCCTCCGCATTCCATTAAGGTGATCATTCGTATCAAACGGACTGTCGAGTAGGACGGGGGCCCGGTGTCCGGGAGGTTGAGCGAGCGGCTGGCGGCGTTGCACGCGGGGCAGGTGGACGGGCCCGGGCTGGTCCGGGAGCTGCGCGCGGCACTGGTGCTGCTGCCCACGCAGGACGGGGAGCCCGTGGCCGGGGACGCCGAGGGCGTGCGCTGGCTGTACGCGTTCACTGGTGAGGACGCCCTCGCCCGCTTCGCCACCGCCCGCGGCATCAGCGGCGAGGTGGAGTACCTGTGGGTGCGCGGTTCACGCGTCCTCGACGTCGCACTCCCCGCACTGGCGGCCCCGGCTGCCCCCGTCGGACTGGCGCTCGACGTCGCCGGCCCCGCGCCCTTCCTCCTCCCGGCGTCGGCGGTGGCGGCGGCCTCGGCGGTGACAGCCTGATGGGGCTGCTGGACGACATCGGCAACGGCGTCGAGGGCCTCTACAACGACGGAAAGAAGGGCCTGGGCGAGGCCGTCGACTCGGCCTCGCACCTGGCCGGCGACGGGCTCGACCTGGTCGGCCTGCACAGCGCGGCGAAGGCGGTCGACGACTTCGGTGACCACGTCGCCGACAAACTCGGCGCCCAGGTCGGCGAGAAGCAGCTGGGCGAGTCCGACGACCCGAAGGACCTGGTGCACGGCGACACCAAGGCCCTGATCACCTCGGCCGGGGACCTGCGCAAGTTCCACCAGGCCTTCGAGGAGACCGGCGGCGGCCTGCAGGCGATGGACTCCGCGCACTGGCAGGGCCAGGCCGCCGACGCCTTCCGGGCCAAGTTCGAGCCGCACCCGCGCCTGTGGCTGACCGCGGCGGACTCCTGCTCGGCGGCCGCCCAGGAGCTGGAGTCCTTCGCCGAGACGGTGGCCTGGGCGCAGGACCAGGCGAAGCAGGCGATCGCCGCGTACAACGCGGCGAAGAAGGCCTACAAGCAGGCGCAGGACACCTACAACACCAGCGTCGACAGCTACAACAAGGCGATCAAGACCTACAACGCCGCGGTGAAGGCGAACCAGGACCCCGGTCCGAAGCCCACCGACCCGGGTGACTTCCACGACCCGACCACCACGCAGCTCTCGCGCGCCCAGGACCTGCTGCGCGGCGCCCGTGCCGCCCGCGACCAGGCGGCCACCAGTGCCGCCGCCAAGGTCAAGGCCGCCACCGACACCGCGCCGGCCGAGCCCAGCTTCACCCAGCGGATGAAGCTGGACTCGATCGACCTGGCCGAGGGCGGCATGACCGGGGTGACCCACGTCTACGGCGGCCTGGTCAAGGGCGCGGCGGACATCGTGGACTTCGGGCGCAGCATGAACCCGATGGACATCTACAACATCACCCACCCGGCCACCTACCTCGACCACCTCAACAGCGTGGCGGCCGGTCTGGTGCACGCCGAGGTCCACCCCACCGACCTGGTCAAGAGCATCGTCGGCTCGGGTTGGGGCTCGGACCCGTTCGAGGCGGGCGGCAAGCTGATCACCAACGTCGCCTTCGGCGTGGCGACCGACGGAGGCGGGGAGGCCGCCACGGCCGGTGCGGACGTGGCGGCGAACGCGGCGAAGGACACCGCCGAGAACGCCGCGAAGGACACCGGCGACAACGCGGCCCGCGACGCCGCGGACAACCCGGACAAGGCAGGTCAGGAACCGAAGGACGTCACCGACTGCGGCGACCCGGTGGACGTCGCCACCGGCCACGTGTTCCTGCGCCAGCGCGACACCGTCCTGCCGGGCCTGCTGCCGCTGACCTTCGACCGGACGCACCGCTCCGACTACCGGGCGGGGCTGTGGCTGGGACCGACCTGGTCCTGCACCTTCGACGAGCGCCTGGTGGTGGACGCCGAGGGCGTGCTGCTGGTGCGGGCGGACGGGGCCATCCTCAGCTACCCGCATCCGGCGTCGGACACCCCCGACACCCCCGACGCCCCGGACGCCCCCGACGCGTCCGTGCTCCCGGTCGCGGGCGCCCGCTGGCCGCTGACCAGGCGCGGCGACGGTGGCTACACGGTGCACGACCCGCAGTCCGGCCTGCTGCGCACGTTCGGCAACGCGTCGGACGACGGGCGCCGCGTGCCGCTGCTCGAGATCCGGGACCGCAACGACCACTGGATCGCCTTCGACCACGACCTCGACGGCGTCCCCCTCGCCATCCGCCACAGCGCGGGGCGCCACCTGAAAGTCGACACGGCCGACGGCCGGATCACCGCGCTCTCGCTGGTGACCGACGTGGTGACCGACGTGTCCACCGACGTGTCGACCGACCCGGCGACCGACCACGGCGGGCCGACCGAGCTCGAACTCGTCCGCTACGGCTACACGGACGGCCACCTCACCGAGGTCGTCAACTCCTCCGGCCTGCCGCAGCGCTTCGAGTACGACGACCTGGGCCGGATGACCGCCTGGGTCGACCGCAACGACTCCCGCTACGCCTACCAGTACGACGAACTGCACCGGTGCACCGCGCAGGGCGGCGTCGAGGGCCACCTGAGCTACCGCTACGGCTACGGCGAAGCCGACCCGGAGACCGGCCTCCGCACCACCAGCGCGACCGACTCGCTGGGCCACACCACCCGCTACCTGGTCAACCCGAAGACCCAGGTCGTCGCCGAGATCGACCCGCTGGGCGGCGTCACGCGCCACACCCGTGACGCGTACAACCGCCTGCTCTCGGTCACCGACCCGTCGGGCCGCACGGCCACCTTCGACTACGACGCGGACGGCAACCTGGTGGCCGCCACCCGCCCGGACGGCCGGCGGACGTCGAGCACCTTCGACCCCCTGCTCCGACTGCCGACGGCCACCGTCGACCCCGCCGGCCGGACCTGGCGCCAGGAGTACGACCGGGCCGGCAACCGCACGGCCACCGTCGACCCGTCCGGCGCGGTCACCAGCTACTCCTACGACCGGTTCGGGCACCTGTCCGCCGTCACCGACCCGTTGGGCCGGACCACCACCGTCCGCTGCGACCCGGCGGGGCTGCCCGTCGAGGTCGTCGACCCCCGCGGGGGCCGCACCCGCTACCGCCGCGACGCGTTCGGCCGGCCGGTCGCCATCACCGACCCCGTGGGAGGGGTGACCGAGCTGTCCTGGACGGTGGAGGGGCGGCTGGCCCGCCGCACCGACCCCACCGGCGCCACCGAGAGCTGGGTCTACGACGGCGAGGGCAACATGACCCGCCACACCGACGCGGTGGGCGCCGTCACCAGCTGCGAGTACGGCCACTTCGACCGGCTCACCGCCCGCACCGGGCCGGACGGCGCCCGCTTCCGGTTCGCGTACGACACCGAACTCCGGCTGGTCCGGGTCACCAACCCGGCCGGCCTGCACTGGCGTTACGACTACGACCCGCGTGGCCTGCTCGAGACGGAGGTCGACTTCAACGGGCGCCGCCTGACCTACCTGCGCGACGCGGCCGGCCGGGTGGTCACCCGCAGCAACGGCCTCGGCGAGCGGATCGACTACGCCTACGACGTGCTCGGCGCGGTCAGCAGCAAGTCGGTCCAGGGCGCGGTCACCACCTACGAGCACGACGCGTCGGGCCACCTGGTGCGCGCGGTCGGCCCCGACACCGAGCTGACGCGCCGCTACGACCGCTGCGGGCGGCTGGTCGAGGAGACCTGCGACGGCCGGACGCTCACCTTCACCCGCGACGCCACCGGCCGGCGGGTCGAGCGCCGCACCCCCTCGGGCGCGGTCAGCCGGTGGACCTACGACCGGGGCGGCGATACCGCCGAACTCGCCGCCCCCGGCGCCGTCCTGACCTTCGACCGCGACCTGGCCGGGCGCGAGACCGGTCGCCTCATCCAGGACAGCCTGCTGCTGGCCACCAACTGGGACCCGGCGCACCGACCCGTCGACCAGACCCTGACGGCGACCGCCACCGGCGCCCTCGCCGCCACCGGCCCCCTCACCCCGGACGGCGCCCTCGCCGCCACCGGCCCCCTCACCCCGGACGGCGCCCTCGCGGCGGACGGCCCCCTGGCCGCCGAGGCCGCCGCCGGCACCCTGCTGCGTCGGCGCTCCTACCGCTACCGGCCGGACGGGCGACTGCTCCAGGTCGACGACCTGGAGCAGGGCACCCGGCGGTTCGACCTGGACCGGCTCGGCCGGGTGGTGGCCGTGCACGCCGACCACTGGACCGAGAGCTACGACTACGACCTGACCGGGCGGCCCACCGCCGCTGCCTGGCCGGCCGGCTCCGCCGGCAGCGCCGCGCTGGGGGAGCGCGCCTACCAGGGCACGCTGGTCCGGCGCGCCGGCAGCCTGCGCTACGAGTACGACGGCCAGGGCCGGGTGACGCTGCGCCAGCGGATCAACCTGTCCCGCAAGCCCGACACCTGGCGCTACCGCTGGGACGCCGAGGACCGACTGGTCGCGGTGACCACGCCGGACGGCCAGGTCTGGCGCTACCAGTACGACCCGCTCGGCCGCCGCACGGCCAAGCAGCGGATCGGCGCGGACGGCAGCACCGCGGTGGAGCGCACCGTCTTCACCTGGGACGGCGCGACGCTGGTCGAACAGACCTCGTGGACCCCCGGGCTGCCCGGCCCGCACGTCATCACCTGGGACCACGAGCGGGGCCGACCGGTGGCCCAGAGCGAACGGATCACCGGCGCGACACCCGGCGGCCCGTCCGGCGGCGAGTCCGCTGCCGGCCCCTCCGGCGGCGGCCCGTCCGACGGGACCCAGGCCGAGGTCGACCGGCGCTTCTTCGCCATCGTCACGGACCTGATCGGCACGCCGATCGAACTGATCGACGAGCACGGCGGCAGCGCCTGGCGCAGCCGGGCCAACATCTGGGGCGCGACCACCTGGCCGAAGCACAGCAGCACCTACACGCCGCTGCGCCTCCCGGGCCAGTACTACGACCCGGAGAGCCGGCTCCACTACAACCTGAACCGCTACTTCGACCCGGAGGCCGCCCGGTACGTCTCGCCCGACCCGATCGGTCTGCGGCCCGCACCGGACCACCACTCCTACGTCGGCAACCCGCTGGTCGGCAGCGACCCGCTCGGCCTCGCGCCGTGCCGGGACGCGGCGAAGCGACAGGCGCTCCGGGACGCCGGCGTGGCCGACGACGCGGTGCCGATCGACGAGGACTGGGTCCCCTCCACCACCCGGGGCGGGAAGCAGATCCTGGACGAGAACCACCAGCCGGTCTACTTCCACCAGGAGTACTACGAGACCAAGGACGGTGACATCATCGTCTTCCAGGACCACTACACGGGGCATTCGTTCGGCGATCCCAACGGCATCGGCGACCAACCGCCCCACGTCCACGTCAGGCCCCTCGACGACCCGCGAAACGGCGTCCTCCCACCTCCGGCAGAAGCGCACTACTACTATGACCCCAGCCTGGGCTGACCTCCTCCGCAATCCCGAGAAGCTCTCCGGCCTGTACGAGCAGCCGGCGGACCTCGATCCGCTGGTGCTGCACTCCGTCCACCTCGACCGGCGGGGGCCGACCGTCACGCTGCGGCTCAGCACCACCAGGCTGCCGGAGCAGCCGCCGGCCGAGTGGTCGGCGGCCGGCTGCGACCACGTCGAGTTCCACCTGCAGTTCCTCGCCGTCGCGGAGCTGTCGCTGACCCCGGCCCGGTTCCCCGCGCCGGTCGGGTTCCGGTTCACCGAACCGGAACCCGACCGGATCCGGGTCCGGCTGCGCGGCGCCGAGCTGGACCTCGCCTTCGCCGCCCACCGCTCGGTCACCATCGGCCGGCTGAGCGCCTGGAGCGCCGCGACCGCCCCGGCGCCGGGGGAGCAGCCGGTCCACCACTACCTGAGCCCGCTCGACCGCCGGCTCCACACCACCCCGCCCCCGACCTGGAAGAAGAACTACTATGGCCGGATCTGACGCTGGCTCTGACGCCGGATCCGAACCCGGCTCCGAGGCCGGCTCCGCCTGGATCGACCACGTCCGCGGCGCCCACCAGCTGACCGAGCTGTTCCACGGGGCGCCCGCCCTCCCCGCCCTCGACTTCACCGGCGTCCTCGTCGACGAACGGGCGGACAGCGGGGTCACCCTGGGCTTCGACGCCATCGACCCCCCGGGCGCCGCCACCTCCCCGCTCTTCGCGGACGGCCGGAACGCGCTCGAGTTCTTCCTGGTCTTCGCCGGCGTCCGCGACCTCGCCGTCACCGGCTGGGACCACCTGGGACTGCGGAGCTGCACCATCGACCCGCTCGACCCGCGCACCCCGTTCGACCCGGTCGACCCCGGCACCCTCCGGGTCGCCCTGGCCGGCGAGGGCTGGCGCATCGACTTCCTGGCCGACTCCTGCCGGGTCGAGGGCCTGCGCTCCTACCGGGCCGCGCCCGAGTTCGGCTGACCCGGGCGCAGCACGGCGTCGGCGGCCAGCGCGACGGCGACCAGCAGCCCCACCGCGCCCGAGACCAGCAGCGGCAGCCGGCCGGCACTGCCCCAGGCCAGTCCTGCCCAGAGGCCGGCTACCAGCACCGCCGCGCCGGTCGCCCCCTGGTAGAGGCCCTGGGCAGTGCCCTGCGCCGCGTCCGGCACCAGGGTGGAGATCCACCCGCGGCCGACCCCGTCCGTGCACGCGGCGAACCCGCCGTACAGCGGCAGCACCACGAAGACGAGCCAGGAGCTGTGGATCAGTCCCAGCCCCAGGTAGCCGACCGCGAAGAAGACCAGCCCGCAGGCGAAGACCAGCGGCCGGGAGAACCGGTCCGACAGCGCGCCGGCCGGGTACGACAACCCGGCGTACGTCACGTTGTAGACCGCGTACGCCAGCACCACCCCGGCCGTGCCCAGCCCCAGGTCGTGCGCGCGCAGCAACAGCAGCGCGTCGGGGAAGTTGACCAGCCCGAACAGCGTCAACAGCACCAGCACCCGCCAGAACCCGGACGGCAGCTCCTGCCACCGCGGTCCACCGGTCGCCCGCGGCGCCCGGCTCGGGGTGCGGGCTGCGGTGGTGTCCCGCACCGCCGCCACCAGCGCGACCGAGGCGCAGGCCGGGATGACGGCCACCCAGAACAGCGGGCGCAAGCGGTGGTCCAGCGCCTCGTAGAGCGCCAGCCCGATCAGCGGGCCGACCACCGCGCCCGCGGTGTCGGCGGCGCGGTGCAGGCCGAAGACCCGCCCGCGCTGCCCCGGCGGGACGCCCTCGATCAGCAGCGCGTCCCGGGGCGCCGACCGCAGCCCCTTGCCGATCCGGTCCACCACCCGGGCGACCAGCACCATCGGCCACACCACGGCGAGCGCGATCAGCAGCTTCCCGAACGCCGCCAGGCCGTAGCCCAGTCCGATCAACGGGCGGCGCCGGATCCGGTCCGCCAGCCGCCCGGCCACCACCTTGGTGACCGAGGCGACGCCCTCGGCCAGCCCCTCCGTCGCGCCCACCACCGAGGGAGGCGCGCCCAGCACGGTGGTCAGGAAGATCGGCAGGATCGGGTAGAGCAGTTCGCTGGCCGCGTCCTGGAGGAACGAGACACCGCAGAGCACCCGCACGTTCCGGGTCAACCACGCAGGACCCCGTCCCGGGGGCCGACCGTCCGCCGGATCCGTCACGGGCAGCACTCTACCGACGACGCGGCCGCCGGGGCATGATCAGCTGGTCGCCCGCCTCGCCTCGAGCCGCGCGCCCAGCCGCATCAGCGACCCGGTGCCCAGCAGACCGAGCACGGTCACCGCAACACCGGCCACGCAGTCCAGCAGGTAGTGGTTGGCCGTCCCCATCACCACGACGGCTATGGCGGCGGGGTAGAGCAGCCCAAGCACCCGGAGCGCGCGGCCGCGAGCGTGACGGAAGACCAGCAGCCCGCACCACAGGGCCCAGCCCACGTGCAGGCTCGGCATCGCCGCGTAGTCGTTGGTCAGCGTGGCGAGCCCCTTCGGTACGCCGCCCCCGCCGCTCCACCACCCGATCGAGGCGTGCTGGGCCAGGACGTCGACGAACCCCGAGGAGCCGTCGAGCAGTCGCGGCGGCGCCGTCGGGTAGGCCACGAACCCCACCAGCCCCAGGGTCGTCGTCAGCAGCAGCCAGGTGCGGGCGTGGGCGTAGTGCTCGCGGCGGAACCGCCACACCCAGAACAGCACCGCCGCCGTGACCGCGTAGTGCAGCGTGGAGTAGACGAAGTCGGCGGGTATGCCCAGCCAGGGATGCGCCGCGAAGGCGTGGTTGACCCAGTGCTCCGGACTCAGCCCCACCGCCCGCTCGATGGCGAGCAGGCGCAGCCCGTGCTGCTGCGCCTGAAGCTGGTTGCCACTGACGAGCAGTCGGCTCCCGTCGTAGGCCGCGTACACCAGCAGCAGCAGTTCCCACCGCCCGCGTCGCCACCACGGCCGCCGCGGAGCGGCCCCCGGTACCCGTTCGGGCGCCGGTGGGGCCTCTGCGACGGGTGCCGGGTCAATCACGCTTACGGGTTGGGCGTAGTCGTTCTTCAGCGTCATCCCCTCCTTGAGCGCGTGTGCTCCGAGGTCGCCCGCGGTTCTGCATGATGATGAACCGTCAAGGTCCCGGGCGTGCCGAACCGGATCCCCATGCTTCCCCCCACTCCCCCTGGCAGCTGCACATTTGTTCGTGTGCTCACGCGCGGTGGGATCTTAACCCTTGGTACCACCCGAAGGTGACACCCCGGACCGCTCTCGGCGGAGCGTCAGGCGACCCTCGAGCCATCCAGGTGGAGCGGACCCGGGGACAGTGGTGCCCGGGGTCGATGGCGCGCTTGCGCATCTCGGCTCGCTGCGCGCAGGTCTTCGAGGAGGGCCGGCGGGCGATGGTCGAGCCGGCCCGGGTGGTCGAGGTGCTGCGGCGCGGTGAACGGCGGCCCGCGGAGACCGCCCGATGAGCGGCCCGGACACGAGTAGCGCACGGTCCGGAAACGAGTGAGGCCCACCTCGCTCGACGGCGAAGTGGGCCCAGGTCCCGCCTGATCCGAAATGATCAGATCATCTGCAAATGTGTGTCCGAGGGGGGACTTGAACCCCCACGCCCGATAAAGGGCACTAGCACCTCAAGCTAGCGCGTCTGCCATTCCGCCACCCGGACTGGGTGTGTGCCGCGGGGCTTCGGTTCGTCCGTTCCCGTGGCGACAGAGAGAACACTATCAGGCTTTTGGAGTGGCTCCGCACCGGATCGGCTGCGCTGACCTGGGCAGTCCTGCGGGGGCGGCGGTGGTGGGGCGGGAGGATGAACGGTCCTGCGTCGGTGGGGTTGGGGAAGGTGGGCAGGAGTGGAGGGGAAGTGGTCATGGTCGGTCGGAAACGGTCCGGCGGGGACAAGTTCCTTGACCACGCCCAGGGAGTCGGGCGGCTCTCCTAGCCTCGGTGATGAAGGGGAGCCCTGAACGGAACGCCCCGTTCCCGGATGGTCGGCCTGGTTGCCCGGATGGTGGTCCGGGGGCGGCCGGGGTCGGCCGGAGCCGGCGACGCCTCCCGAGGCCCGGACGAAGGGTGGCAGGACGTGGAGCGGACCAGCATGACTACGCCGGCGACCAGGGCGGCGGCCGGCGTAGCGGGGGCGGCCGGGGCGACCGCGGTGGTGACCGACGCCGTCGAGGTGGGGCGGGTGGCCGACGGGGCGTGGCGGATCGTGGCGGGGGCGCGGGAGTCGTCGGTGCCGCGGGTCAGGCACGCGGTGCGCGACCTGTTGCGGGCGCGCGGGCTGGCGGGGGAGCGGTACGAGGACCTGACCGACGGGCTGCTGCTGATCGTCTCCGAGCTGGTCACCAACGCGGTCACGCATGCCGCCGTGCTCTCACCGCGGGTGACCACCGAGCTGGTGATCGGCGGCGGGTGGGTGCGGGTCGCGGTGGAGGACGGGCACCCCTACTGTCCGAAGGCCGTGCAGAGTGACGCCGACCAGACCGGCGGGCGTGGGCTGATGCTGGTGAAGAGCATCGCGCTGGCGGCGGGCGGCGCCTGCGACGTGGAGCAGACCGGGGACGGGGGGAAGGTGATCTGGGCCGCCCTCCCCCTGCCCCTTCCGCAGCCGGGACCCCTTCCGCACCCCGGACCCCTGCTGCAGCCGGGCCCGGTCCCGCAGCCGGGCCCCCTCCCGCGGACGCCCGCCCGCTCGCTGCCGGCGGAGCGGGCGGAACCCGCCGCTGCCGCGCCGGCTACCAGGCCGGTCCGGCGATCTCCCGGATCCCCGGCAGCGCCGCCTCGAACACGGTGGTGAACCAGACCGAGAACGGCTTCTCCTCCTGGAGCTCCTTCAGCTCCTGGGCGGTCACGAAGCGGGTGTCCTCGACCTCCTCCGGGTCGGGCCGCAGCTCGTCGGTGACCAGGCCGACGAAGAGGTGGTTCCACTCCCGCTCGATCAGGCCGGAGGCCTCGTCGGGCAGGTCGTAGCGGACGGTGCCGGCGGCGCAGAGCAGGGCGGGGGCGGCGCCGAGCTCCTCCGCGGTGCGGCGGGCGGCGGCCACGAAGGGCTGCTCGCCGGGGTAGGGGTGGCCGCAGCAGGTGTTGGACCAGACGCCGGGGGAGTGGTACTTGCCGAGGGCCCGGCGCTGCAGCAGCATCCGGCCCTGGCGGTCGAAGAGGAAGACCGAGAAGGCCCGGTGCAGGTGGCCCGGCTGCTGGTGGGCCCAGTGCTTCTCGGCGGTGCCGATGGTGACGCCCTCGTCGTCCACCAGCTCGAGCATGATCTGGGCGGAGGACGCGGCGGGGGCCGGCTCGGCGGCAAGGCTGGTCGATCGACTCTCGGACATAGCGCCTCTCTCGGCAGGGGGACCGGCGCCGCCACCCGGGTGCGTCACCCGGGTGAGCCCCCCCGGTCCAGCGGACGGCAGCACGCCCCCGTCGCGCGTGGTGCCGAGGCGCGTACGAAGGGGCGTCGGCTGCCCAGTCTGCCGCATGGCCGCGGCGCCCGGACGGATTCGACGCACCCGCCCCGGGAACACCGGCGTGAACACACGAACGAGCGCCCCGGCGTCGCACGGCTGTCCATTTCAGCATCAGATATCGAACACCGATTCGGCACGAGTCGGACAAGTCCGGCACCACCGCCACACCGCCGCTGCACCACTGCGCACCACTGCGCGCCACCACGCCACGGCTGCGCCACCTCCGCAGCACGACTGCCGCACGCCGCCACCACGACTGCGTCACACCCCCGGCACCACGACCCCACACCCACCGGGCGGCCACCCGCCACCCGCCCCCGCCCCCCGGGGTCGGCGTTCGGGCTGGTCGCGCCGGTCGCCTACCATCGCTTACGACACGGTGCACCGCCGAGCGGCGGGACCGGGGCGTCGTTCCGCGGGCGGGCGCATGCGGGTGCGGACTGTGCGGCAGCAGGGCACCTGTGCGGCCGCGGGGCAGGACCGCAGCCCAAGGGTGCCCCACCGTGGATCGGTACGGGGGAACCCCAGGGCAGCCGCGCACCCGCACGACGACCACAGGGAGACCCTGCATGATCGGCCTCGTTCTGGCGGCCGGAGCCGGCCGCCGGCTGCGCCCGTACACCGACACGCTGCCCAAGGCCCTGGTGCCCGTGGACGGCGAGAAGACCGTGCTGGACCTCACGCTCGGCAACTTCGCCGAGGTCGGCCTGCGCGAGGCCGCGATCGTGGTCGGCTACCGCAAGGAGGCGGTCCACGAGCGCCAGGAGGCCCTGGAGCAGAAGTACGGCGTCAAGCTGACCCTGGTCGAGAACGACAAGGCCGAGGAGTGGAACAACGCCTACTCCCTCTGGTGCGCCCGTGACCTGTTCACCGAGGGCCTGCTGCTGGCCAACGGCGACACCGTGCACCCGGCCTCGGTGCAGCGCACCATGCTGGACGGCAACGACCGGCTGATCGCCGAGGGGCGGGCCCCGGGCATCCTGCTCGCGCTGGACGCCGTGAAGCAGCTGGCCGACGAGGAGATGAAGGTCGTCGTCGACCCGGTCAAGGGCATGCAAAAGATCACCAAGCTGATGGACCCGGCCGACGCGACCGGCGAGTACATCGGCGTGACCGTGATCAACCCGAGCGCCGCCGCCGACCTGGCCGACGCGCTGCGCACCACCTTCGAGCGCGACCCGCAGCTGTACTACGAGGACGGCTACCAGGAGATGGTCAACCGCGGCTGCCGGATCGACGTGCAGCCGATCGGCGAGGTCTCCTGGGTCGAGGTCGACAACCACGACGACCTGGCGAAGGCGCGGGAGATCGCGTGCCAGTACTGACCCGGCTGATCCCCTCGCCGGTCTTCGTCGAGGTCCGCCGGGGAGCCCTGGACTCGCTCGCGGACATCCTGGCCGACCAGCGGCTGTCCACCGCGGGCCGGATGGCGGTGGCGATCAGCAACGGCTCCGGCGCCCGGCTGCGCGAGCGGCTGGCGCCGGCACTGCCGGGCGCCGACTGGTTCGAGGCCGGCGACGGCACCCTGGACGGTGCGGTGCGGCTGGCCGACGCGGTCAAGGCCGGGCACTACGACGTCCTGGTGGCCCTGGGCGGCGGTAAGATCATCGACGCCGCCAAGTACGCCGCTGCGCGGGTCGGGCTGCCGGTCGTCGCCGTCGCCACCAACCTGGCGCACGACGGCATCTGCTCGCCCGTCTCGACCCTCGACAACGACGCGGGGCGGGGCTCCTACGGGGTGCCCGCGCCGATCGGCGTCGTGGTCGACCTGGACGTGGTCCGCCAGGCCCCGCAGCGCTTCGTGGCGGCCGGGATCGGCGACGTCCTGTCCAACATCTCCGCCTGTGCCGACTGGGAGCTCTCCCAGCGCGTCACCGGCGAGAAGGTGGACGGACTGGCGGTGGCGATGGCCCGTTCCGCGGGCGAGAACCTGCTGCGGCACCCGGGCCTCCTGGAAGACCCGGACCTGTTGTCGACGCTCACCGAAGCACTGGTACTGTCCGGCATCGCGATGAGCATCGCCGGCAGCACCCGGCCTTCCTCGGGGGCCTGCCACGAGATCTCGCACGCCTTGGACGTGCTGCATCCCAAACGGTCCGCCCAGCACGGCGAGCAAGTCGGCCTCGGGGCCGCCTTCGCGAGCTTCCTACGGGGGGAGCTGGAGCTGACCGGCCTGATCACCGATCGCCTGCGGGCCCACGGCCTGCCGGTGACCGCCGATCAGATCGGGTTCACCGAGGCGGAGTTCACCGAAGCGGTGCACTACGCTCCGAACACCCGACCGGGTCGTTTCACCATCCTCGAACACCTCGATCTCTCCCCCTCCGCGATCAGGGACGCGTACGCCGACTATGTCCAAGCCGTCAACAGCTGAGGTCCCGGCCACCGGGCGCCCGGACTCCTCCGCCGCCGCCTTCCGGCTCGGCGCGGTGATCATCACCATGGGCAACCGCCCGGCCGAACTCAACGCGCTGATCGACTCGGTGCTGGCGCAGCAGGGCCCGGCCGTCGAACTGGCCGTGGTCGGCAACGGCGCCCCGCTGCCGCCGCTGCCCGCCGGCGTGCGCGCCGTGGAGCTGCCGGAGAACCTGGGCATCCCGGGCGGCCGCAACGTCGGCATCGAGCTGTTCGGGCCGGACGGCCGCGACGTGGACGCGGTGCTCTTCCTGGACGACGACGGCTCGCTGCCGCGGACCGACTCGGCCCGGTTGCTCCGCGAGGCCTTCACCGCCGACCCGGGCCTGGGCATCGTGAGCTTCCGGATCGCCGACCCGCAGACCGGCGTCACCCAGCGGCGCCACGTGCCGCGGCTGCGCGCCGCCGACCCGCTGCGCTCCTCCCGGGTCACCACCTTCCTCGGCGGCGCCAGCGCGGTCCGCTCGACGGTCTTCGAGCAGGCCGGGCAGCTGCCCGCCGACTTCTTCTACGCCCACGAGGAGACCGACCTCGCGTGGCGGGCGCTGGACGCCGGGTGGTCGATCGACTACCGGGCGGACATCGTGCTGCACCACCCCACCACCTCGCCGGCCCGGCACGCCGCCTACTTCCACAACGTGGCGCGCAACCGGGTCTGGCTGGCCCGGCGGAACCTCCCGGCCCCGCTGGTGCCTCTCTACCTCTGCACCTGGACGCTGCTCACCCTGGCCCGCCGCCCCGCACGGGAGGCACGCAAGGCCTGGTGGGGCGGTTTCCGGGCCGGCTGGCGCACACCGTGCGGTGAGCGGCGGCCGATGCGGTGGCGTACTGTATGGCGATTGACCAGGTTGGGCAGACCGCCGGTCATCTGATCACCCGGGCAGCGGACACCACCCGCGGCCCGGCCCCCCGTGATCCGCATGAATCTTCGGCGGGACCCGCTCCCGCCGCCGAGAGCCCGGCGACTGCCCCCGGCCAGCAGCCGGACTTCCGATCCCGTGAAGGACGAATGTGTCGACAGTGAGTGAACCGATCAACCTCTCCCTACCCGGGGGTGTTGACACCGGGCTGACCCCCAAGCAGCTCGCCGACAAGTACGGCTTGAGCGTCAGCGGCGCCAGGCCAGGGCTCCTCGCGTACACCAAGCAGCTCTGGGGGCGTCGACACTTCATCGTCGCGTTCGCCACGGCCCGCCTGGTGGCGCAGTACACCACGGCGAAGATGGGCCAGGTGTGGCAGGTCGTCACGCCGCTGCTCAACTGTGCGGTGTTCTACCTGGTCTTCGGCCTCATCCTGAGCGGCAACTCGGTGCCGAAGTACATCCCGTGGCTCTGCGTCGGGGTGTTCATCTTCCAGTTCATCCAGAGCGCCATCCAGTCCGGCACCGGGGCGATCTCCTACAACCTGGGCCTGATCCGGGCGCTGCACTTCCCGCGCGCCTGCATGCCGATCGCCTTCACCGTGATCCAGCTGCAGCAGCTGCTGATCTCGATGGTCGTGCTGGTCGTGATCGTGCTCAGCAACGGCCTGATGCCGGGGATCACCTGGTTCCAGGTGCTCCCGGCGATGTTCCTGCTGTCGCTGTTCAACACCGGCCTGGCCCTGATCATGGCCCGGATCGGTGCCAAGACCAGTGACGTCTCGCAGCTGATGCCGTTCGTGCTGCGGACCTGGATGTACCTGTCCGGCGTGATGTACAGCATCGCGGACCGCGTCCACAGGTGGCCGCACTGGGTGCAGATCGTCGCCCAGGCCAACCCGGCCTCGGTGTACATGGAGCTGTTCCGGCACGCGATGATCCCCAGCATCTACAGCCGCAAGCACTACGGGGGCAACGCCGAGAAGCTGCCGCCGCACGTCTGGGAGATGGCGCTCGGCTGGGCCGTCGTCGCCTTCGTGATCGGCTACGTTTTCTTCTGGAAGGCTGAGGAGGAGTACGGCCGTGGCTGATGTGGCAACCAAGACCGAGACCGACGAGAGCACCCGCGACGCCCGGGCGATCGAGGCGGCCAAGCAGACGCGGGTCCCCACCGTGGTCGTCGACGACGTGCACATCGTCTACAAGGTGCACGGCGCCTCGGCCGGCAAGGGCAGCGCCACCTCGGCGCTGAGCCGGCTGATCGCCCGCAAGAAGTCCCCGGCGATCACCGAGGTGCACGCGGTGCGCGGGGTCAGCTTCACCGCCTACAAGGGTGAGGCGGTCGGCCTGATCGGGTCCAACGGCTCGGGCAAGTCGACCCTGCTCTCCGCCATCGCCGGCCTGCTGCCGACCGAGAAGGGCGGCATCTACACCAACGGCCAGCCCTCGCTGCTCGGGGTGAACGCGGCGCTGATGGACGACCTGACCGGCGAGCGCAACGTGGTGCTCGGCTGCCTGGCGATGGGCATGAGCCCGGCCCAGGTGAAGGAGCGCTACCAGCAGATCGTCGACTTCTCGGGCATCAACGAGAAGGGCGAGTTCATCAACCTGCCGATGCGCACGTACTCCTCGGGCATGGCGGCCCGCCTGCGGTTCTCCATCGCGGCGGCCAAGACCCACGACGTGCTGCTCATCGACGAGGCGCTGTCCACCGGTGACCAGGCCTTCCAGCGCCGCAGCGAGGACCGGATCCGCGAGCTGCGCAAGGAGGCCGGTACGGTCTTCCTGGTCAGCCACAACAACAACGCGATCCGGGACACCTGCGAGCGGACCATCTGGATCGAGACCGGCAAGCTGATCATGGACGGTCCCACCGACGAGGTGGTCGGCATGTACGAGCGCGGCGAGCGCCCGTAGTACCGCCCCCGGCGCAGCGGTCCGAAGGCCGCTCGACTCCGATCCGGTCGGAGTCGAGCGGCCTTCTGCTGCGCGGGGGACTTCACCGTGGGTGACAGCCGGCGGGCGCCGGCTCACGGCGAGTGCCCACTGGGCTCGCTGGAAGGTTTTGTGACTCAACTGTTGTAAAGCTCATAGTCTCCCGCGGGCGGCTGGAGCGCCGCTCGACGGCGGCTGTAGGGCGGGTATCCGTGGGGCCGAAACGACGTGCGGGGCGAGGGGTGGTTGTGTTTGTCTACGGTTCGGGCTGCCGCGTGGCGGCCCCGATGGCATCCTTGGTGCCGGTGATCAAGCAGGCGGTAACGACCCGACCGGCGCACGTCAGCACAGTGCGCTCCCGCGTGTGCGCCGGGAGGGTGAGCAGGGTCGGCGCGCCGGGGGGTGGTCTTTTCGGCGGGTCGCCGGAGGTGAAAGGGTTGGGGCCCGGGAGCGGCCCGGCCTGCGCGGGGAAAGCGTGTCCGAGTCGGGTCCATGGTCAACACCGGTGTAGAACGGGGGAGTGACGGCAGTGACGACTTGGGCGCAGTCCTCGGCAGCAGCGGGGGGCGGCGGCGCGGCGCAGCCCGACCCGGGGGAGACGCTCGGCAAGGCGGCCCGGGAGAACTTCCCCGTCGCGCCCGGCTTCCTGCCCGCCGCCTGGCGTGACGACCTGATGGCCGTCTACGGCTACGCCCGGCTGGTCGACGACGCCGGCGACGGCGACCTGGCCGACCCGGCCGGCACCGCCGCGCTGCTCGGCGCGCCCGCGCACACCGGTGACGAGACGGCCTTCCGGCTGGGCCTGCTGGACGCGCTCGAACGCGACCTGGACCGCGCCTTCGAAGCCGCCCTCGCGCAGCCCGCGGACAGCTCGCCCGGCGAACCGCCCCGCCACCCGCTGCTCGGCGCGCTGGTGCCGCTGATCGGCCGGCACGCGGTCACCCCCGAGCCGTTCCGCCGGTTGATCGAGGCCAACCGGGTGGACCAGACCACCACCCGCTACCGGACCTTCGAGGACCTGGTCGGCTACTGCACGCTCTCCGCCGACCCGGTCGGCCGCCTGGTGCTCGCGCTCGCCGACGTCGCGACGCCGGAGCGGATCGAGCGCTCGGACGCGATCTGCACCGCGCTGCAGGTGATCGAACACCTCCAGGACGTGGCCGAGGACCACGCCCGCGGCCGGATCTACCTGCCCACCGAGGACCTCGCCCGGTTCGGCGTCGAGGAGGTCGCGCTGGGCGCCGCCACGGCGGATGGGCAGGTGCGCGAACTGATCGCCTTCGAGGCGGCCCGGGCGCGGACCCTGCTCGATCACGGCGCGCCGCTGGTGGGTACGGTTCGGGGAAGGCTTCGACTCCTCCTGGCGGGATTCACCGCGGGCGGGTACGCGGCCCTGGCGGCCATCGAGGGCGCCGGGTACGACGTGCTGGCCCACCAGGCGAAGCCCGACAAGCGCCGCCTCGCGCTGAAGGCGGCGGCCATCTTCGCGAAGGGAAGGTGAACGCCCGAGTGGCGGCATCACCACTGGCGTCGGCACCGGTCATGGCGGCGTACCGCTACTGCGAGGCGGTCACCGCCCTGCAGGCGCGCAACTTCAGCTACGGGATCAGACTGCTCCCGGAGCCGAAGCGGCTGGCCATGTCCGCGCTGTACGCGCTCGCCCGCCGGGTCGACGACATCGGCGACGGCGAGCTGTCGGCCGAGCGCAAGCAGGAGCAGCTGCTCGCCACCCGCGCCCTGCTGGACGAGATCCGGGCCGGCGAGGTCGCGGAGGAGGACACCGACCCGATCAAGGTCGCGCTGGCGGACGCCGCCCGGCGCTTCCCGGTGCCGCTGGACGCCTTCGACGAGCTGATCGACGGCGTCGAGATGGACCTGCGCGGCGAGGAGTACCGCACCTTCGAGGACCTCAAGGTGTACTGCCGCTGCGTGGCCGGCTCGATCGGCCGGCTCTCGCTGGGCGTCTACGGCTGCTCGGACCCCAAGCGCGGCGCCGAGTACGCGGACACCCTGGGCCTGGCCCTGCAGCTCACCAACATCCTGCGGGACCTGCGGGAGGACGCGGTCAACGGCCGCACCTACCTGCCCGCCGAGGACCTGGCCCGGTTCGGCTGCGAGCAGGGCTTCGCCGCCCCGGCCCCGCCGGCGGGCGCGGACTTCACCGGTCTGGTGGCCTTCGAGGCCCGGCGGGCCCAGGGCTACTTCGAGGAGGGCCTGCGGCTGCTGCCGATGCTGGACCGCCGCAGCCGGGCCTGCACCGCGGCCATGGCGGGCATCTACCACCGGCTGCTGGGGCGGATCGCCGCCGAGCCGGAGTCGGTGCTGCGCGGCCGGGTCTCGCTGCCCGGCTGGGAGAAGGCCTACGTCGCGCTCTCCGGCCTGGCCGGAGGACGTTCTTGAACCCCTCCCCGTCACCGGTCGGCCCGCCCCACGCTCGGCGGGCCGACCCGTCACGGGTCGGTGCCGGCCTGCGGGTCGCTGCCGGCCTGTGGGTCGGCGCTGCGTCACCGACCGGCGACGGGGAATCACCGCAGGGGCCGGCCACGTTGTGGCGTAGGTCACCGGTGGGACGGGCGGTACGGGCGCGACGGGAGCATCGGGAGTACACGGAGAGGTTCGGGGCAGGTCTGGTGGGCAGGGTTGGCACGTCGAGTGACGGGGAGGTGCGATGAGCGGGCACACCGAGGAGACGGCGCGGCGCACGGCGGTGGTGGTCGGCGGCGGGTTGGCCGGTCTGACCGCCGCGCTCCGGCTGGCCGAGGCCGACTACCGGGTCACCCTGCTGGAGGCCCGGCCCCGGCTGGGCGGGCTGGCGTTCTCCTTCCGCCGCGGCGAGCTCACCGTGGACAACGGCCAGCACGTCTTCCTGCGCTGCTGCACCGCCTACCGCGGGCTGATCGAGCGCCTCGGCGCGGGTGACCGGGTCGAGGTGCAGCCGCGCCTGGAGGTCCCGGTCCTCGCGGTGCGCGGCGACCGGCACCGCCTGGGCCGGCTCTCCCGCGCCGAGCTGCCGGTGCCGCTGCACCTGGCCGCCTCGCTGGCCGGCTACCCGCACCTGTCGCCGCTGGACCGGCTGCGGGTGGTGCGCGGCGCCCTCGCGCTGCAGCGGCTGGACCTCGCCGACCCGGCGCTGGACCGGATCTCCTTCGGTGCCTGGCTGCGCGCCCACGGGCAGAGCGAGCGCACCCTGGCCGCGCTCTGGGACCTGGTCGGGGTGGCCACCCTGAACGCCACGGCCGACGAGGTCTCGCTCGCGCTGGCCGCGATGGTCTTCAAGACCGGCCTGCTCACCGACCCCGGCGCCAGTGACATCGGCACCGCCGCCGTCCCGCTCGGCGCGCTGCACCACGACGCGGCCCAGCAGGAGCTGGCCGCGGCCGGGGTCGCGGTGCGGCTGCGGACCAAGGCGGTGGAGCTGAAGTCGGTCTCGGCGACCCCCGGCGGGTCGGCCCGGCCGCACGCGGTGCTGCTGGAGGGCGGCGAGCAGCTCAGCGCCGACGTGGTGGTGCTCGCCGGCGCCCAGGACGCGGCCGCCGCGCTGCTGCCGCCGGACGCGATCGCCGACCAGCACCGGCTGACCGAGCTCGGCTACGCGCCCATCCTCAACGTGCACGTGGTCTACGACCGCAAGGTGCTGCGCCGCCCGTTCTTCGCCGCACTGGACTCGCCGGTCCAGTGGGTCTTCGACCGCACCCCGCACTCCGGCCTGGCCGCCACCCGGCCCGGCGCCCAGTACCTGGCGCTCTCCCAGTCCGCGGTGCGGGACGAGATCGACCTGCCGGTCTCCGAGCTGCGCGCCCGCTACCTGCCGGAGCTGGAGCGCCTGCTGCCGGCCGCCCGCGGTGCCGAGGTGCTCGACTTCTTCGTCACCCGCGAGCGCACCGCCACCTTCGACCCCGCCCCGGGCACCGCGCCGCTCCGTCCGGCGGCCGCGACCCGGATCCCCGGCCTGCTGCTGGCCGGCTCGTGGACCGCCACCGGCTGGCCCGCGACCATGGAGAGCGCCGTCCGCAGCGGTCACGCCGCCGCCGACGCCGCCCTGCGCGCCACCGGCGCCCGCGTCCCGGTGGACCGCGGCGACGGGCGGTGGCCGCGATGAGACCACCGCAGCGCAACGACCGCTCCCCGTCCGTCCCCGAGCGTCCCCAGGCCGACCGTCCCCCGGCCAGTCCCGCCAGCACCGAACCCAGCACACCGGCCCACGGAGAGGGAACACACGTGGAGGCACGCCCGAGTACGGCCGCGGGAGCGACGGCCCAGGCCGAGCCCGTCTCGGTACCGGAGCTGCTGGCCAGAGGCCGCACGCTCTGCACCCCGCCGCTGCGCGCGGCGATCGCCCGGTTGGCCCCACCGATGGACGCGGTGGCGGCCTACCACTTCGGCTGGACCGACCGGGCCGGCAACCCGACCGCCGGCGACAGCGGCAAGGCGGTGCGCCCGGCGCTCGCCCTGCTCTCGGCGGAGGCCGCGGGCGCCGACGCGAGCGCCGGTGTCCCCGGTGGCGTGGCCGTTGAGCTGGTGCACAACTTTTCCCTCCTGCATGATGATCTGATGGACGGTGACGAGACCCGCAGGCACCGGGCCACCGCCTGGACCGTCTTCGGTCCGGCCCAGGCGATCCTGGTCGGCGACGCGCTGGCCACCCTCGGCACCGAGGTCCTGCTGGAGGCCGGGCGCAGCGGCGCCACCACCCAGACCGACGCCGCCCGCGCCGTCCGGCTGCTCACCACCGCGACCCGCAAGCTGATCGACGGTCAGGCCCAGGACCTCTCCTTCGAGCACCGCGACGCCGTCACGGTCGAGGAGTGCCTGGTGATGGAGGGGAACAAGACCGGCGCCCTGCTGGCCGCGGCCGCCGCCGTCGGCGCGGTGCTGGCCGGTGCCGACGACCGCACCGCCGACGCCCTGGAGCGCTACGGCCACCACCTCGGCCTGGCCTTCCAGGCGGTGGACGACCTGCTCGGCATCTGGGGCGCCACCGAGGTCACCGGCAAGCCGCACTGGGGCGACCTGCGCCAGCGCAAGAAGTCGCTGCCGGTCGCCGCCGCGCTGGCCGAGGGCGGCGCCGCCTCCCGCCGGCTGGCCGAGCTGCTCGCCGACCCGCGGGGCCGTGGCGAGGAGTCCGAGGAGGTGCTGGCCGGCCGGGCCGCACTGATCGAGCAGGCCGGCGGCCGGGCCTGGACCCAGGACGAGGCCCGCCGCCAGCACACCACCGCCCTCGCCGCGCTGGACGAGGTCGCGATGTCCCATGAGGTGCGCGAGCGGTTCGTCGCCCTCGCCGAGTTCGTCGTGGTACGAGAGAGGTGACATCAAGTTGACAGCAACCGCGGACGGCCGGCTCGACCCTGAGTACGATTCCGAGCCGGTCGCGGTGGACGAGCGGCCGGCGGCAGCTGCCGACGGCCCGTGGCAACTCGCCGGCGAGGGCACGGCCACCCTCGGGGTACCGCTCGCCGAGCCCGGCGCACACGCCGGACCGGGTGCACCGGCCGGACCCGAACCCCTGGACCTCGCCTCGCTGGGCCGCCCGGAGCTGGAGGCGAGCCTGCGCCGGGCGACCGAGCACCTGCTCGCCCTGCAGGACGACGAGGGCTGGTGGAAGGGCGACCTGGAGACCAACGTCACCATGGACGCCGAGGACCTCTTACTGCGCCAGTTCCTGGGCATCAGAACCGTGGAGCAGACCGCGGCCACCGCCGAGTGGATCCGCTCGCAACAACGCGCGGACGGCACCTGGGGAACCTTCCACGGCGGCCCGCCGGAACTGTCCACCACCGTCGAGGCCTACGTCGCACTGCGCCTGGCGGGCGACCCGGTGGACGCGCCGCACATGCGCGCCGCCGCCGAGTACGTGCGCGAGCAGGGCGGCATCGCGGCGTCCCGGGTCTTCACCCGGATCTGGCTCGCCCTCTTCGGCTGGTGGCCGTGGGAGCGTTTGCCCGAGATGCCCCCCGAGATCATGTTCCTGCCCAAGTGGCTGCCACTGAACATCTACGCCTTCGGCTGCTGGGCCCGGCAGACCATCGTGCCGCTCACCGTGGTCTCCGCCCACCGTCCGGTGCGGCCCGCGCCCTTCGCGCTGACCGAGCTGCACACCGACCCGGACAACCCCTTCCCGCTGCGCCCGCTCGCCCCGCCCGCCAGCTGGGACGGCCTCTTCGAGCGGCTGGACCTGGTGCTGCACGCCTACCACAAGCGGGCCGTGCGCCCGCTGCGCCGGCTCGCGCTCACCCAGGCCGGCCGCTGGATCGTCGAGCGCCAGGAGGCGGACGGCTGCTGGGGCGGGATCCAACCGCCCGCCGTCTACTCGCTGATCGCCCTGCACCTGCTCGGCTACGAGCTGGACCACCCGGTGATGCAGGCCGGCCTGGCCGCCTTCGAACGCTTCACGGTGCACACCCAGGACGGCAAGCGCTGGCTGGAGGCCTGCCAGTCCCCGGTCTGGGACACCTGCCTGGCCACCATCGCGCTGGTCGACGCCGGGCTGCCGGCCGACCACCCCGCGGTGGTCAAGGCCACCGACTGGATGCTCGGCGAGGAGATCACCACCCGGGGCGACTGGTCGGTGCAGCGCCCCCAGCTGGCGCCCGGCGGCTGGGCCTTCGAGTTCCACAACGACACCTACCCCGACATCGACGACACCGCCGAGGTGGTGCTGGCGCTGCGCCGGGTGCGCCACCCCGAGCCGGAGCGGGTGGCCGGCGCGGTGCACCGCGGGGTGGAGTGGAACCTCGGCATGCAGTCCAAGAACGGTGCCTGGGGCGCCTTCGACGTGGACAACACCAGCACGCTGCCGAACAAGCTGCCGTTCTGCGACTTCGGCGAGGTGGTCGACCCGCCGTCGGCCGACGTCACCGCCCACGTGGTGGAGATGCTGGCCGAGGTCGGCAAGGCGGACGACCCGCGCACCCGGCGCGGGGTGGAGTGGCTGCTGCGCAACCAGGAGGCCGAGGGCTCCTGGTTCGGCCGCTGGGGCACCAACTACATCTACGGCACCGGCTCGGTGCTGCCCGCCCTGGTGGCCGCCGGGGTGCCGGAGTCGGACCCGTCGATCCGGCGCGCGGTGCGCTGGCTGGAGGAGCGGCAGAACCCGGACGGCGGCTGGGGCGAGGACATGCGCTCCTACGACGACCCGGCCACCTGGTCCGGTCGCGGCGAGTCCACCGCCTCGCAGACCGCCTGGGCGCTGATGGCGCTGCTGGCGGCCGGCGAGGGCCCCGACGGGCGGTACGCCCCGGCGCCCGGCCAGGGCAGCGCGGCGGTCGAGCTCGGGGTGCGCTGGCTGGCGGCCACCCAGTTGGCCGAGGGCAGTTGGGACGAGCCGCAGTTCACCGGGACCGGGTTCCCGTGGGACTTCTCGATCAACTACCACCTCTACCGGCTGGTCTTCCCGGTCACCGCGCTCGGCCGCTACCTGTACGGCAACCCGCTGCTCGGGAGGTCGACATGACCGCCCCCCTGCTCGCGCTCTGCGCGCTGCGCCCCGAGGAGTGGGCGCTGCGCGGCGGCGACTGGGCGAACGCGCTCGGCGGCCCGCCGGTGCTGGCGCGCACCGGGATGGGCCCGGCCCGGGCCGGGCAGGCCGTCAGCACCCTGCTGGCGGCCGCCCCACAGGGCTACGGCGCGGTGCTGATGACCGGATTCTGCGCCGCTCTCGCCCCGGGAACAAGTCCCGGGGAGGTGGTTGTTGCCGACAGCGTGCACTGCGCCTCGGGCCGTTCGCTGACGACCGATCTTCCGGCGGTACTCGCCGGGAAGCTGACCGGTCTGGGCCTGCCGGTGCGCACCGGCCCGCTCTTCACCGCCGACCGGGTGGTGCGCGGCCACCAGCGCCGGATGCTGCACCGCCGCGGCCTGCTCGCGGTGGACATGGAGTCCGCCGCGGTCTTCGACCGGCTGCCCGCCGGACTGCCGGTGGCGGCGGTCCGGGTGGTGGTCGACACCCCCGAGCGCGAACTGCTCCGACCGGGCACCCTGCCGGCCGGCCTGCGCGCGTTCCGCGTCCTGCGGGCCCTGGTGCCCGCCCTGCTCGGCTGGCACCGCGAGGTGGTCGGGGCGGCGCGCCCCGGCCCCGACCCGGCACAGCCCGCTCTGCCCCCGTTGACCCACCCTTCCCTGCCGATACTCCCTCAGGAGGCGAGCTAGCCATGGCCATGCCGTTGCGCCAGACCTTGCGGGTCAGTTCCTACCTCTTGCAGCAGAAGTTGATCAAGCGGCGGGAGAAGTTCCCGCTCATCGTCGAGCTGGAGCCGCTCTTCGCCTGCAACCTCGCCTGCGAGGGCTGCGGCAAGATCCAGCACCCGGCCGGCGTGCTCAAGCAGCGGATGCCGGTCGCCCAGGCGGTCGGTGCCGTGCTGGAGTCCGGTGCCCCGATGGTCTCCATCGCGGGTGGCGAGCCGTTGATGCACCCGCAGATCGACGAGATCGTGCGCCAGCTGGTCGAACGGCGCAAGTACGTCTTCCTGTGCACAAACGCGCTCCTGCTGCGCAAGAAGCTGGACAAGTTCACTCCTTCGCCGTACTTCACCTTCACCGTTCACATCGACGGGCTGCGCGAGCGGCACGATGAGTCGGTCGCCAAGGAGGGGACGTTCGACGAGGCGGTGGCCGCCATCAAGGAGGCCAAGCGGCGGGGCTTCCGGGTGACGACGAACAGCACGTTCTTCAACACGGACACCCCGCAGACGATCATCGAGGTGCTGGACTACCTCAATGACGACCTGAAGGTCGACGAGATGATGATCTCGCCGGCCTACGCCTACGAGAAGGCCCCCGACCAGGAGCACTTCCTGGGCGTCGAACAGACCCGCGAGCTCTTCCGCAAGGCCTTCGCCGGCGGCAACCGACGCCGCTGGCGGCTGAACCACAGCCCGCTCTTCCTGGACTTCCTGGAGGGCAAGGTCGACTTCGAGTGCACCGCCTGGGGCATCCCCAACTACTCGCTCTTCGGGTGGCAGCGCCCCTGCTACCTGATGTCCGACGGGTACGTGCCCACCTACCGCGAGCTGATCGAGAAGACCGACTGGTCCAAGTACGGCCGCGGCAAGGACCCGAGGTGCGAGAACTGCATGGCGCACTGCGGCTACGAGCCGACGGCGGTGCTGGCCACCATGGGCTCGCTCAAGGAGTCGCTGCGGGCGGCGCGGGAGACCGTGGGCGGCACCCGCTGAGGCGGCGGGCCCGGCGCGCGTGCGGAACGGCGTGCCGGGCCCGACCATGACACCAAGACCGAATCACAGCAAGGATGTGCGAACAGCCATGACCGCGATCTCGCTCGGTACCCCGTCGCTGCCTCCGAAGCCACTTGCGAAGCGTCGCGTCTCGCGGCAGATCATGGTCGGCACTGTTCCGGTCGGTGGTGATGCGCCGGTGTCGGTGCAGTCGATGACCACGACGTTGACCTCGGATGTGAACGCGACGCTGCAGCAGATCGCGCAGTTGACGGCGTCGGGGTGTCAGATCGTGCGGGTGGCGGTGCCCTCGCAGGACGATGCGGACGCGTTGCCGTTGATCGCGAGGAAGTCGCAGATCCCGGTGATCGCGGACATCCACTTCCAGCCGAAGTACGTGTTCGCGGCGATCGAGGCGGGGTGTGCGGCGGTTCGGGTGAACCCGGGCAACATCAAGGCGTTCGACGACAAGGTGGGGGAGATCGCGAAGGCGGCTTCCGCGGCGGGTACCCCGATCCGGATCGGGGTGAACGCGGGCTCGCTGGACAAGCGGCTGCTGGAGAAGTACGGGAAGGCGACTCCGGAGGCGCTGGTGGAGTCGGCGTTGTGGGAGTGCTCGCTGTTCGAGGAGCACGGGTTCCGGGACATCAAGATCTCGGTGAAGCACAACGACCCGGTGGTGATGATCAACGCCTACCGGCAGCTGGCGGCGGCGTGTGACTATCCGCTGCACCTGGGGGTGACGGAGGCGGGTCCGGCGTTCCAGGGGACGATCAAGTCGGCGGTGGCGTTCGGTGCGCTGCTGGCGGAGGGGATCGGGGACACGATCCGGGTCTCGCTGTCGGCGCCGCCGGTGGAGGAGGTCAAGGTCGGCATCCAGATCCTGGAGTCGTTGAACCTGCGCCAGCGGGGGCTGGAGATCGTCTCCTGCCCGTCGTGCGGGCGGGCCCAGGTGGATGTGTACAAGTTGGCGGAGGAGGTCACGGCGGGCCTGGAGGGGATGGAGGTGCCGCTGCGGGTGGCCGTCATGGGGTGTGTGGTGAACGGGCCGGGTGAGGCGCGCGAGGCGGACCTCGGGGTGGCCTCGGGCAACGGCAAGGGGCAGATCTTCGTCAAGGGCCAGGTGATCAAGACCGTGCCGGAGTCGAAGATCGTGGAGACCCTGATCGAGGAGGCCATGCTGCTCGCCGAGCAGATGCAGGCCGAGGGCGGCCCGGCAGGCGTACCCGCGGTGATCGCGGCAGGCTGATGGTCCGGACGTCCCGTCAAGAATCCACAGCGAAGAGGTGCAGAGCCATGTCACTCCTGTCCTCAATCCACGGACCGGCCGACCTGCGGCGGCTGCCGGCCAACCGGATGCCGCAGCTGGCCCAGGAGATCCGGGACTTCCTGATCGAGGCCGTCTCCCGCACCGGCGGCCACCTGGGCCCCAACCTCGGCGTGGTCGAGCTGACCATCGCCCTGCACCGGGTCTTCGACTCCCCGCGCGACCGGGTCCTGTGGGACACCGGGCACCAGGCCTACGTGCACAAGCTGCTCACCGGCCGGCAGGACTTCAGCCGGCTGCGCGCCAAGGGCGGCCTGTCCGGTTATCCCTCCCGCGCCGAGTCCGAGCACGACGTCATCGAGAACTCGCACGCCTCCACGGTGCTCGGCTACGCCGACGGCATCGCCAAGGCCCACCAACTGCAGGGGCGCCAGGACCGGCACGTGGTCGCGGTGATCGGCGACGGCGCGCTCACCGGCGGGCTGGCCTGGGAGGCGCTGAACAACATCGCCGAGGCCGAGGACCGGCCGATGGTGATCGTGGTCAACGACAACGAGCGCTCCTACGCCAAGACCATCGGCGGCCTGGCCAACCACCTGGCCACGCTGCGCACCACCCAGGGCTACGAGCGCTTCCTGGCCTGGGGGAAGGAGGCGCTGCAGCGCACCCCCGTGGTCGGCCAGCCGATCTTCGAGGCGCTGCACGGCGCGAAGAAGGGCTTCAAGGACTCCTTCGCCCCACAGGGCATGTTCGAGGACCTGGGGCTGAAGTACGTCGGCCCGATCGACGGCCACGACATCGCCGCGGTGGAGTCGGCCCTGCGCCGGGCGGCCGGCTTCGGCGGGCCGGTGATCGTGCACTGCCTGACCGTCAAGGGCCGCGGCTACCGCCCGGCCGAGCTGGACGAGGCGGACCGCTTCCACGCGGTCGGCGCCATGGACCCCTACACCTGCCTGCCGATCTCGCCGGCCGGCGGCGTCTCCTGGACCTCGGTCTTCGGCGAGGAGATGGTCGAGCTGGGCGCCCAGCGGCCGGACCTGGTCGCCATCACCGCCGCGATGCTCCAGCCGGTGGGCCTGACCGACTTCGCCAAGGCCTACCCGGAGCGCACCTTCGACGTCGGCATCGCCGAGCAGCACGCCGTCGCCAGCGCCGCCGGCCTGGCCACCGCCGGGCTGCACCCGGTGGTCGCGGTCTACGCGACCTTCCTGAACCGGGCCTTCGACCAGGTGCTGATGGACGTCGCGCTGCACCGGCTCGGCGTCACCTTCGTGCTGGACCGGGCCGGCGTCACCGGCAACGACGGCGCCTCGCACAACGGCATGTGGGACATGTCGGTGCTCCAGGTGGTGCCCGGCCTGCGGCTGGCCGCGCCGCGCGACGCCGAACAGCTCAAGGCCCAGCTGCGCGAGGCGGTCGAGGTCACCGACGCACCCACCGTGGTCCGCTTCCCCAAGGGCGAGGTGGCCCCGGTGCGGCCGGCCGTCGAACGGATCGGCGGGGTGGACGTGCTGCAGCGCACCCAGGTGGCCGGGCGCAGCGAGCCGGACGTGCTGCTGGTCTCGGTCGGCGCGATGGCCCTGGCCTGCCTGGACGCCGCCGCCCTGCTCACCGCGGACGGCCTGGCCACCACCGTGGTCGACCCCCGCTGGGTCAAGCCGGTCGACCCGGCGCTGGTCCAACTCGCCGCCCGGCACAAGCTGGTGGTCACCGTCGAGGACAACGGCCGGGTCGGCGGGGTGGGTGCGGCGATCGCCCAGGCGCTGCGCGACGCCGACGTCGACACCCCGCTGCGCGACCTGGGCATCCCGCAGGAGTTCCTGCAGCACGCCGGACGCGGCGAGATCATGGAGGAGACCGGCCTGACCGGCACCGGGATCGCCGCGCAGACCGCCGCCTTCGCCAAGCACCTGCTACCGAACCGAGGAGTGAACGAACCCCGTGCCAGCTGACCGCCCCGAGGGCGCCCTCGACCTCGCCGCCCTGCTCGCCGAGCGCGGCGGCGAGCGGTACGACCTGCACGCCCGGTACCTCAACCCGCAGTTGCCGCGGATGCTGCACACCATCGGCTTCGACAAGACCTACGACCGTGCGCGCGGCCCGTACTTCTACGACGCCGAGGGCAACGAGTACCTCGACATGCTGGCCGGCTTCGGCATCTTCGCGCTCGGGCGCCACCACCCGGTGGTGCGGGACGCGATCCGGCAGGTGATGGAGCTCGACCTGCCGGACCTGACCCGCTTCGACTGCCCGCCGCTGCCCGGTCTGCTGGCCGAGCGGCTGCTGGCCGAGGCGCCGGGGCTGGACCGGGTCTTCTTCGGCAACAGCGGGACCGAGGCGGTGGAGACCGCGATCAAGTTCGCCCGGTACGCCACCGGGCGCGGCCGGATCCTCTACTGCGACCACGCCTTCCACGGGCTGACCACCGGCTCGCTCTCGATCAACGGCGAGGGCGGCTTCCGCAAGGGCTTCGGCCCGCTGCTGCCGGACACCGCGATCCCGCTCGGCGACCTGGCCGCGCTCCAGCGCGAGCTGCGCAAGGGCGACGTGGCCGCGCTGATCGTGGAGCCGATCCAGGGCAAGGGCGTGCACGCCGCGCCGCCCGGCTGGCTGCGGGCCGCCCAGGACCTGCTGCACGAGAACAAGGCGCTGCTGATCTGCGACGAGGTGCAGACCGGGATCGGCCGCACCGGCACCTTCTTCGCCTACCAGGACGAGGAGGGCGTGCAGCCCGACCTGGTCTGCGCCGCCAAGGCGCTCTCCGGCGGGTACGTGCCGATCGGCGCCACCCTGGGCAAGAACTGGATCTTCGAGAAGGTCTACTCCTCGATGGACCGGGTGCTGGTGCACTCGGCCAGCTTCGGCTCCAACGCGCAGGCGATGGCGGCCGGCCTGGCCGTGCTGCAGGTGATGCGGGACGAGCAGGTGGTGGCCAACGCCCGCCGGGTCGGCGACCTGTTCCGCGGCCGGCTGGCCGCGCTGACCGAGAAGTACGAACTGCTCGCCGAGGTGCGCGGGCGCGGGCTGATGATCGGGATCGAGTTCGGCCGGCCGCGCTCGCTCAAGCTGCGCACCGGGTGGACGGCGTTGCAGGCCGCCCGCAAGGGGCTGTTCGCGCAGATGGTGGTGGTCCCGCTGCTCCAGCGGCACCGGATCCTGACCCAGGTCTCCGGGGACCACCTGGAGGTGATCAAGCTGATCCCGCCGCTGATCATCACCGAGCGTGACGTGGACCGGTTCGTCGACGCCTTCTGCGAGGTGATGGACGACGCCCACCGCGGCAGCGGGCTGATGTGGGACTTCGGCAAGACCCTGGTGAAGCAGGCGGTGGGCAGCGGCAGCCGCTGAGCCGGGCGGCCGCCCGGCCCCGGCAGATGCAGAACTAGAGCTCGACCCGGCGGCGCCGGATCACGATGTAGAGGTCGACCGCGGCGAAGACGGTCAGCGCGAAGCAGACCGCGGCGAAGACCGCGAAGGCGGCCGTCATCAGGGCGAACACCGGCGTGAAGATCACCGAGAGCAGGAACCGCAGCTTCAGGTCGCTGCGGGCGAACCGGGGCTCGGTCCCGCTGCGCCAGCGGCGCGGTGTGGTGGCATAGCGCATGGCAGCTCACCTCCGTCCGGATCGGGGTACCCGGGCACGCCCGGGTTATTCCGGCGGTAGGCTCGTCAGACCTCGGGAAGTCGGGCGGCTGCCGGGGTCAGCACCAGGAACGGAGGGACCGGCGTGAGCATCGCGGTGTGCACCATCTGCACCGGGACCGGGCGGCTGGCCGGCCTGCAGTGCCGGACCTGCAAGGGCACCGGCACCACCGAGCGGGACGGTGGCGGCAACTGCTTCCTGTGCACCGGCAGCGGCACCTACACCCGGTACCGGGTGTCGGCGGACGGCAGCAAGCAGGCCTACCGCGAGGAGCCCTGCCGGACCTGCGACGGCACCGGATCGATCCCCGGGGGCCAGCCCGCCGAGCTCTGATCGGGCATCAGTTCGCTCTTTCTGCGGTCGGGTCGAGCCGCTACCGTGGATCCACGCTTCGTAACCGATGCGAGAGGTCCGCCATGGTCGCCACCGTCACGTACTCCCGGTACTGCGCGCACTGCGGCACCCCGGTCTCGGAGGGTCCGGAAGGCGGCTACGTCTGCGGGGCCTGTTTCCACGTGGTGGAGCCGCTCGGCGCGGACGACGCGCGCAAGGCGCGCCGGGCCGAGCGCGCCGCGATGGTGGCCGAGGCCGCGCGCCTGCGCGCGCTCCAGCAGCTCCAGTAGCGAGCGGCACCCGGGACCAGGCGGACCGCCGCCGCTCGCCGCCGTGCTCCGCCCCTCGTTCGCAGCCCCTGCCCGGCCGGCGGCCGGTGGCTGCCCGGTGCCCCGTTCGGCGGCGGCCGATCCGACGGGTACGACCGAAAATGCGGCGACGCCGCCAGTCACCCGGTGGACGCGGTGACTAGCGGCGCTACGTCGAACTGACTAGTCGAGCGGACCACCGGCGACGTATATCACCTGACCACTGACGAACCCGGCGCCCTCGCTGGTCAGGAACGAGATGGTGTGCGCGATGTCCTCGGGCACCCCGACCCGCTGGACCGGGATCTGCGTGGCGGCCGCCTTCTTGAAGTCCTCGAACTCCATGCCGACCCGAGCGGCGGTGGCGGCGGTCATGTCGGTGGCGATGAAGCCGGGGGCCACCGCGTTGGCGGTGATGCCGAACTTGCCGAGCTCGATCGCCAGGGTCTTGGTGAAGCCCTGCAGGCCGGCCTTGGCCGCGGAGTAGTTGGCCTGGCCGCGGTTGCCCTGGGCCGAGGAGGAGGAGAGGTTGACGATCCGCCCGAAGCCGGCGTCCACCATGTACTTCTGGGTGGCCCGGGTCATCAGGAAGGCGCCGCGCAGGTGGACGTTCATCACCGTGTCCCAGTCCGACTGGGACATCTTGAAGAGCAGGTTGTCCCGCAGCACCCCGGCGTTGTTGACCAGCACCACCGGTGCGCCCAGCTCGGTCGCGATCCGCTCGACGGCCGCCTGGACCTGGGTCTCGTCGGAGACGTCCGCGCCCACGGCGAGGGCCCGGCCGCCGGCCGCGACGATCTTCTCCGCGGTCTCCTGGGCGGCCTCGGCGGTCAGGTCGACCACGGCCACGGCGTAGCCGTCGGCCGCCAGCCGCTGCGCGGTGGCGGCGCCGATGCCCCGGGCGGCGCCGGTGACGATCGCGACCCGGGGGGTGCTGTTCTGCTCGGTCATACGTATTACTCGTCTCTCTCGGTACGAGGAAAAATGCGGGGGAGAGCGCTGTGCGATTACCCTACCGGCGAGTAGATGATGGGACCAGGGTGCGTACGCGGGTGAGAGGGCAACTCGGCCGCGCGGGACGAAATACCACAAGTATGGTGAACATCCGTCTACTATCTGCCCCTGCCTGCCGCACCACGGACTCCGTTTGTATAGTGTGCGCCAGCAGCCGTCGGCTGCACGGCGGAGCTCCCCTCGATCCGGATCGAAATCACTGCGGTTGATTCCGATTCGCGCCGGGGGAGGCCAGCACGCCGCTACTGCCCCGCCCGGGTGTCCCACAGCACGCCGGGTGTGACATCAGGACGGATTCATGGTGCTGGGGGAGATCCCGACGACCCGCGTGCCCGGACGACTGCAGCAGTCGCCCGGTCACCTCATCCGCGTGGCCCAGCAGGTGCATACCCGGCTGTGGTCCGAACACGTGGGAGCCGAACTGACGGCTCCTCAGTTCGCGGTGTTGCTCGCACTTGCCCTCGAACCGGGCGCTGACCAGCGCACGGTGGGCGAGCGGGCCTCACTCGACAAGGCGACGATGGCCGAGATGGTCGCTCGGCTGGTACGGCGTGGCCTGGTGCTGCGCCGACGCGATCCGGCAGATGGCCGGCGCAAACTGCTCGCCCTCTCGCAGGGCGGCGCACAGGCGGTCCGTGAGGCCACCGGTGGTGTGGTGCGCGTCCAGCGCACCCTGTTCGAGCCGCTGAACGCGGAGGAGCAGCTGGACCTGGTCCGAGTCCTGGCCAAGATAGCCAAGTTGGAGCCGGCCGCGGTGGCCGCGCTGACCGACGCCCGCCCCCTGCTGGATGCCCAGCGAGCGGTCGGCTACCTGATCAGGGTCGGCCAGCAGGTCCATACCAAGCTCTGGTCCGAGTACGTGGGATCCGAGCTGACGGCGCCTCAGTTCGCGGTGTTGGACGCCTTGGAGAGCGAGCCGGGGGCCGACCAGCGGACGGTCGGCGAACTGGCCTCGCTGGACAAGGCGACCATGGCCGAGATGGTCAGCCGGCTGGTCCGGCGCGGCCTGGTGCTGCGCCGCCGGGACCCCTCGGACGGCCGCCGCAACCTGCTCTCGCTCTCGCCCACCGGTCAGGAGCTGTTGCACAGCGCCGCCGCCGGGGTGGCGCGGGTGGAGGAGTTGCTGCTCGAACCGCTGGCGGAAGCCGAGCGAAGCCAGGTGTTGACCCTGCTCGCGAAGGCGGCGCGACTCGCTCCGGTGGCGTAACGATTCGCCCGGGAATTCCTGGCAATTTGCTGGGAATTCCCGGGCGATCTGCATAGTCCGCGGTTAGTCGGACAAATCCGTCGGCTCCCGCTCGCGGGAGCCGACGGTGCACCGGTCACGAATTGACTGCGGTCCAGTCGTGCGTTCGGATTGCGGACGTCCCTTCTTCGCTGCCGACCGGAGGCAGCGGAACGGTCACGGTTCCGAACGGCCGCGGTGCGGACCGGGTCGGGGGACGGCTCAGTTCCAGTCGAAGGTCACCGGGTCCGGGCCGAGCCGCTCGCCGGTCTCGACGCCGGCGATCGCCGCGAGGTCCTCGCCGTCCAGCTCGAAGCCGGTGACCTCGAAGTTCTCCGCGATCCGGGACGGGGTGACGGACTTCGGGATCGCGATCACACCGCTCTGCAGGTGCCAGCGGAGCACCACCTGGGCGACGGTCCGGCCGTGCTTGGCGGCGATCTTCGCCAGCGCCGGGTCGGTCAGCAGGCCCTTGCCCTGGCCCAGCGGGCTCCACGCCTCGGTGGCGATGCCGTGCTCGGCGTGGAAGGCGCGCAGCTCGGTCTGCGGGAAGTGCGGGTGCAGCTCGACCTGGTTGAGCGCCGGCACGACGGAGCTGGTCTCGAACAGCCGGGTCAGCTCGGCGGTGCCGAAGTTGGAGACGCCGACCGCCTTGACCCGCCCGGAGTCGAGCAGCTCCGCCACGGCCTGCCAGACGTTGTCGTAGCTGCCGTGCATCGGGCGCGGCCAGTGGATCAGGTACAGGTCGAGGTAGTCCAGCCCGAGCTTGGCCAGCGAGGCGTCAAACTCGGCCCGCACCGCGTCCCGGCCGGCCTGGCCGGACCAGTCGCGCAGGCCGCTGTTCCACAGCTTGGTGGTGATGAACAGCTCCTCGCGCGGGACGCCCGCCTGCCGGATGCCGAGGCCGGTGCCCTCCTCGTTCTCGTAGATCGCGGCGGTGTCGATGCTGCGGTACCCGGTCTCGATGGCGGTGCGCACGGCGGCGGCCGCCCCGTCGTCCGGAACCTGCCAGACGCCGAAGCCGAGCTGCGGGATGGCGACGCTGCTGCCGGGGGCGACGCCGTTGTTGAGGGTGATGGTGGGGATGGTGCTCACGAGAGGTGGTGTGCCCTTCGAGTCGTCCGATGCTGCCGGTGGGACAACCAACGGCAGGTCACCCGTGTTCCCGCAGGTGGCGGATCCGGTTCGGTGGCGGGTGCGGCCACCCGGGCGGCGGACAGCTGATGGGCCGTCCGGGGCAGCCGGCGGCGGCGCGCGGTGGTCGCCGCGGGTGCGGCGCGCAGACTGCCCCTGTGACCAGGAACTCGCAGCGCCCGTTCGCCGGCCAGAAGACCAAGCAGAGCGAGATCGGCGGGATCCCGACCCGGGTGATCGCCGGCGCCGCGCTGCTCGTGCTGGCGCTCTGGTTCCTGCTGGCCAACCTGAACACCGTCAAGATCCAGTTCTGGGTCTTCACGGTCACCGCGCCGCTCTGGATCGCGCTCGCCGCGACCCTGTTGATCGGGATGGTGCTCGGGTACCTGTTCAAGGGACGGCGGGACAACCGGTAGCCCGGGGGCGCGGGGTGAACGAGAGTCGAGTAATCACCCCAGCTACGCGCAGATAACTCTTGCCCAACTTCTGCTTATGATTCTGGGATGCTGGACTCCCGTCACATCCGGACCTTCCACGAGGTGGTCAGCACCGGCTCGTTCACCGCGGCCGCGCGCTCCCTCGGCTACACCCAACCCGCCGTCACCCAGCAGATCCGCGCGCTGGAGCGGGAGGCCGGCCTGCCGCTGTTCACCCGCGACGGGCGGCGGATGAAGCTCACCGAGGCCGGCGAGACCCTCGCCCGGCACGCCTCGGTGATCCTCGGCAACCTGGGCGCGGCCCAGCAGCAGCTCCAGGCACTGGCCCGGCTGCGGGCCGGCCGGGTGCGGGTCTGCGCCTTCCCCAGCGCCAACGCCACGCTGATCCCGGAGGCGATGGCCGGCCTGCTGGCCGACCACCCCACGGTGCGGGTGGAACTGCTGGAGGCCGAGCCGCCCGAGTCGCTGCACAAGCTGCTCAGCGGCGAGTGCGACATCGCGCTCTCCTTCAGCTACCCCGGGCTGCGCGCCGAGCTGCCGCCCGAGCTGGTGGAGATCCGGCTGATGGAGGACCTGCTCACGGTGCTGCTGCCGGTCGGCCACCCACTGGCCCGCCGGCACGCGGTGCGGCTGGCCGAACTGGCCCAGGCCCGCTGGATCGCCGGCTGCCCGCGCTGCCGGGCCAACTTCCTGCACATCTGCGCGGAGGAGGGCTTCGACCCGGACATCGTGGTCACCACCGACGACAACCTCGCCCTGCAGAGCCTGGTGGCCGCCGGCGTGGGGCTCGCGGTGGCGCCCGCGCTGGTACTCTCCTTCCTCAACCACCGCAAGGTGACCGGACGCGCGCTCGAGCCGCACGTCCGCCGGCAGGTCTGCGCCTACGTGCTGCGCGAGCACCTGCCGCTGCCCGCCACCGAACTCGTGCTGGACAGCCTGCGCTCCGCCGCCGCCGTCCGGGTGGGGTGCTGAGCGCGGCGGTGCCCGGGGCTCAGCGGGGCGCGGCCCGGGGGCTCGGGCGGTCGGTGATCGGCGGTTTCGACGCGATCAATAAGCGGAGGTAGGGGAAAGCCAACCCCTGCTCCTTGGACGCGGCCCGTCCGGTGGCCGGAAGCTGCCGGACATGACAGTGACCACCACGGCCCGCACCTCGGGCGCGCGCATCACCCCGCTGGCGGCGGCCCTGATCGCCGAGGTCCGCGCCGTGGTGGCGCGCGGCCTGACCCCGGAACTGACGGCCTACCTGGCCGCCGAGACGCTGCGCAGCTACCTCGGCAACGCCGACCTGCTCACCCTCGACCAGTGCGAGGGAGACCCCGACCGCTACCGCCAGCACGTGCTGCACGCCGAGGAGGACGGCAGCTTCTCGGTGGTGGCCCTGGTCTGGCTGCCCGGCCAGCGCACCCCGATCCACGACCACGTCTCCTGGTGCGTGGCCGGCGTCCACCAGGGCGAGGAGAGCGAGCGGCGCTACCGGCTGGTCCCCGAGGGCGACGCCGCCCACCTGGCGCCCACCGAGGACGTGGTGAACCCGCTCGGCTCGGTGTGCGGCTTCGCCCCGCCCGGCGACATCCACGAGGTCCGCAACTCCTGTACCGGCACCGCGATCTCGGTCCACATCTACGGCGCCGACGTGCTGCGGCTGGGCACCAGCATCCGCCGCGTCTACCCGCGCCCGGAAGGCGAGCGCGGCTGATGGCACTGACCAGACCGTCCGGCAGTGCGGCCGGCCCGCTCGTCCCGCCGGCCCTGGGCCGGCTGCGCCCCAGCGGCAGCGTGCCCGGCCTGGCCATGGCCGCCGCCGGCGTGCTGCTGGCGAACGGCATCCACCGGGTGCTGCCGGCGGTGCCGATGCTCACCGCGGCCGTGCTGCTCGGCATCGCCGCCGCCCACCTGCCCGGCACCCGCACCCTGGTGCAGGGCACCGCCAAGTCCGGCCTGGCGCTGGCCGGCAAGCGGCTGATGCGGGTCGGCGTGGTGCTGCTCGGCCTCAAGCTCAGCCTCTCCGACGTGGCCGGCCTCGGCTGGGCCACCGTGGCGATGGTGCTCACCGTGGTCGCCGCCACCTTCGCCGGCACCTACTGGCTGGGCCGCCGGATGGGCCTGCCCGGCGACCAGCCGCTGCTGGTCGCCACCGGCTACTCGATCTGCGGTGCCTCCGCGATCGGCGCCGTCAGCCAGGTGAGCGGCAGCGAGGAGGAGGACGTCGCCGGCTCGGTCGCGCTGGTCACCCTCTGCGGCACGCTGGCGATCGCCGTGCTGCCGATGCTGCACGGCCCGCTCGGCCTGGACGGCCTGCAGTTCGGCCGCTGGGTCGGCGCCAGCGTGCACGACGTCGGCCAGGTGGTGGCCACCGCGCAGACCGCCGGACCGGAGGCGCTGCGCGAGGCGGTGCTGGTCAAGCTGATGCGGGTGGCGCTGCTGGCCCCGCTGGTCGCCGGCGTCGGCATCGCCGTCCGGCGCAGCCGCGGTCAGGCGGTCGGCGCCGGCAAGAAGGTCCCGGTGCTGCCGCTCTTCGTGGCCGGCTTCCTCGCGATGATCGCGCTGCGCAGCACCGGTCTGCTCGGCACCGGCGTGCTGAACGGCGCCGACCAGCTGCAGCAACTGGTGCTGGCGGCCGCGCTCTTCGGGCTCGGCGCGGCGGTCAACCTGCGCACCATGGTGCGCACCGGCGGCCGGATGGCGCTGCTCGGGCTGGCGTCGTGGGTGGTGGTGGCCGGGGTGTCGTACGCCGGGGTGCTGCTGACCACCTGAGGGCGGTGGTGGCCCCCGGCAGCCTGCGGGCGGGACGGGCTGACGGGGGGCTCGCCGGTGCTGACGGGTGGTCGCCGGGGCTGCCGGTGGGTCAGAGGGCGAACGGGTCCGGCTTGGCGAAGGGGTCGGCCGGGGTTGCGGTGGTGGCCTGGGTCGCCGGGGTGACGGGTTCCTGGGGGGCGAAGGGGTCGAAGTCCGGCGGGGGGATGTCGACCTTGGTGCCCTTGGGGGCGTCCTGGGTCGCCGGGGTGACGGGCTCCTGAGGGGCGAAGGGGTCGAAGTCCGGCGGGGGGATGTTGACCTTGGTGCCCTTCTTCGGCGGTGCGTCGGTGGCCGCGGCCGGCTCGGTGGGGGGCGCGGTCACCGACGGCGCGGGCGGCGTCGGGGCGGTGGTGGTGGCGGGGATGGTGGTGGCCGGGGTGCGGGTGACGGTGCCGAAGGGGTCCTGCGGCTGGTTGTTCATCACCGTGCCGAAGGGGTCCAGCGGCTGCGGGGCCGGCGTGGGGGCGAGGGCTTCCTGGGGCGTCGCGGGTGCTGCGGGTGCCGCGGGGGTTGCCGGGGTGACGGGTTCCTGGGGGGCGAAGGGGTCGAAGTCCGGCGGGGGGATGTCGACCTTGGTGCCCTTGGGGGCGTCCTGCGGCGCCGGGGTCTCGAGGGTGGTGGGCGGTGCCGGCGGGGCGGCCGGGGGGACTGCCGGGGGGACCGCTGGAGGTGCGGGCGGCATCGGCGGCACGGGCGGGAGCGGGGTGCCGGCGGGCGGGGTGGCGGGTGCGGGTACTGGGACCGGGGGTGCGGTCGGGGTCGGGATCGGGGCGACGGCGACCGGGGTGACCGTGACCGGGCGCGGTGCGTCCGCCGGGGCGGGCACCCCGTCCCAGCCGAACTCCACGCTGCGCAGCAGCTCGGCGAAGACCGTCGCGTACAGCTCCCAGTCCTCGCCGTGCGCCGTGCCCAGCTGGAGGCTCAGCAGGGTGGCGCCGTCCGGCAGCGACAGGAACGCCTGCACCACCGAGGAGACCACCCAGCGCCGGTTGCCGTCCGCCGCCAACGCCCCCGGGACCGCCCCGGTCCGCCCCTGGACCAGCACCACCGCCGGGCCGGAGGGCAGGATCACCGTCCACACCTCCGCGTGCGGGCGCGAGGTGGCCAGTTCGGCGGCGAGCTCGGCGATCGGCGTGCGGTCCTGGTGCAGCGCCGCCACCAGCGTGGCGTTGCTCGGCCGGCCGTCCAGCTCGACCGCGGCCACCGCGGCGAACCGCACGCCCGCGGCGGTGCTCTCGTCGAGCAGGGCGGCGGTCAGCACCGCCCAGTCGCGCCGCTCGGCCGCGCTGCCGGCGGCGAACAGCTCCTCGGCGACCTCGCCCAACTGCTCGGCCGCCGCCGCATCGTCGCCGCGCACGGTCAGCGCGTGGAAGGCCGGCGGCACGGTGAACCGGACCTCGACCCCCGAACCCGTCGGCAACTCCGCCGGGAGCAACAGCCGGCGGCCCGCCGCGAGCTCGGCCAGCGGCGCGGCGAAGGCCGGCCGCAGCCGGGCGGCGGACGGTTCCGCGCTGACCGGGAGCTGGAAGGCGCCCGGCCGCGCGGACTCGGCCACCGGCACACCGCGCACCGGCTGCGGGCCGTAGTGCGCGTGCAGCCGCTCGACGGTGCCGGCCGCACCGCCGGGCGCGGCCGGCAGGGTGCAGGAGACCACGGTCCCGCGGCCGGCCCGGGCCAGCCGCCCCGGCCCGGTCCGGGTGAGCCAGGTGTCGAAGAGCCCGAGCTCCCCGGGGGCAGCCGCCGCGCTGAAGAGCGCAGCAGGCGCGTGCCGGGCGACCCCCGGACCGAGCAGCCCCTCGGCGAGCGAGTCGAGCGAGGCGGAAATCCGCTCGGCCGGCGCTGCCACTGCTGCTCCGCCGATGCCCCCGTGGCCGTCCTGCGTCATGCTCCGCAGCCCCCGTTCGATGATGCGCTGTGCTGGTTTGTCCGCTCAGCTGTTGTATCAGACCGGCCGTGGCCGCCCGTCAGTCAGCGCCCGGCCACGGGCAGCGAGGGCGGGGGAGGGGGCGGGAGCGCCGTCGGCTATGGGCAGCCGCGCCCGGTGCCGGGTCAGCAGCTCTCCGGGCCGCCCTCGCCCCCGCTCTCGCCCGGTGTGGCCGGTGGGGCGGCGGCGAGGGTGAGCAGGGCTTCGCCGAGGCGGGGCACGGTGAGGAGGCCGGCCAGGGAGTGGACCAGGGCGCCGGTGGGGGTGTCGGGGCGCTCGTCGGCGAGGTAGTCGGCCAGCACGGCGGCCAGGGCCGGCTCCCGGGTGGCGGTGACCACCAGGGCGGCGACGAAGTCCTGGACCAGGCGTTGCCGGACCTCGGACAGCGGCGGGCGAAGGTCGTCGGCCAGCCAGGCGAGGGCGGTGATCTCGGCGTTGGCGATCCAGGCCCGCACGGTGAGGCGCAGGCCCGGGCTGGGGTCGGGCAGCGCGAGGTGGGTCAGGATCTGGTCGTGCGCGGCCCGCCGGACCTCGTCGATCACCGCGTTGGTCCCGGGGCTGGCGGCCACCGAGCCGCCGCGCAGCAGGGCGGCGAAGCCGGGGCCGTGCTCGGCCACGAAGCCCAGGTAACGGTCCATCACCCGGGCCAGCCGGGCGGAGAGCGGGCCGACGGCGGGTTCCTCGAAGCGGCCGGCCAGCTCCTGGCCGGCCCGGCGCAGCGACTCCTCGTAGATCGCCTGCTTGCCGGGGAAGTAGTGGTAGACCAGCGGCCGCGAGGCGCCGGCCGCCGCGGCGATGTCGTCGATCGACACCTCCTCCGGCGGGCGGGCGCTGAAGAGCTCCAGTGCGACGGCGATCAGCTGCTCGCGCCGCTCGTCCACGCTGAGCCGGCGCCGCGGCGGGGCGTCGGCCGCCGACTTGGCCCGCGCTGCCGGCTTCGCCTTCGCCGTCGAGCCGGCCTTCGCCGCCGACCTGGCCTTCGCCGTCGACTCGGCCGCCGCCGGCGCCGCCTTGGTCGTCGGCTTCGCCTTCGCCTTCGCTGAGGAGGGGGACATGCGCGTCACCCTACCCACTCGTAAACCTTACGAGAGTCTGGCAATCGGGCTCGGCCGGTTCACCTGCCCCGACGGGCCGGGACAATGGGGCGCATGAACGACCACGCTCCAGGCCGCGGCACGCCGGTCGGCCGCCGGGTGGTGCTCGGCATGCTGGGTCTCGGCGCCGCCGGGGTGGCGGCCGGGCCCGCGCTCTCGCAGGCGGTCGGCTCGGTGGTGTCCAGCGTCGCGGCGAAGGACCCCACCGGGCTGACCGGGCTGCTGCCCGACTCCGGCAACTTCCAGTACTACTCGGTGACCGGTGCGGTGCCGGCCAGGTCGGCGGCCGACTACCGGCTGACCGTGGACGGTCTGGTGGACCGGCCGGGCAGCTACACGCTGCCCCAGCTGCAGGCGCTGCCGCAGGTGCGGATCGTGCACGACGTGCAGTGCGTGACCGGCTGGCGGGTGCCGCACACCCCGTTCGAGGGGGTGCGGCTGGCCGACCTGCTGGACGCCGCCGGCGTGCAGCAGCAGGCCGGCGCGGTGCACTTCAGCTGCTTCGACGGCGCGTACACCGAGAGCCTCACCCTGGACCAGGCCCGGCGCGACGACGTGCTGCTGGCCCTGAAGATGCAGGACAAGCCGGTGACCCACGACCACGGCGGCCCGGTGCGGCTCTACGTCGCCCCGATGTACTTCTACAAGTCGGCCAAGTGGCTCTCCGGGATCACCGTCACCCCCACCGTCCAGCCCGGCTACTGGGAGCAGTACGGATATGACGTCGACGCCTGGGTCGGCAAGTCCAACGGACGCGACGATGCGCCGACCAGCTGAGCCCGGCGCCCGGCGCGCCACCACCGCCGGCACCGCCACGACCGCTGACACCGCCACCGCCGCGCCCACCGCGCCGGACGGCCGGCTGCCCCGCTTCACCCGCGCCGAACGCTGGGTGCACCGGGTCACCGCGGCGCTGATGCTGGTCTGCATCGCCACCGCGGCCTGCCTCTACCTGCCGCAGCTGGCCGAACTGGTGGGCCGGCGCCGGCTGCTGGTGGTGGTGCACGAGTGGTGCGGGCTGGCGCTGCCGGTGCCGTTGCTGCTCGGCCTCGGCTCCCGGGCGCTGCGCCGCGACCTCGGCCGGCTGAACCGCTTCCAGCCCTACGACCGGGCCTGGCTGCGGGCCGTGCTGCGCCGCTCCTACCGGCGCACCGCGGGCAAGTTCAACGCCGGGCAGAAGCTGTACGCGGGCTGGATCGCCGGGGCGGTCCTGGTGCTGCTCGGCACCGGGCTGCTGATGTGGTTCACCGACCTGGCCCCGCTGGCCTGGCGGACCGGGGCGAGCTTCGTGCACGACTGGCTGGCGCTGGCGGTCGGGGTCGTGGTGGCCGGGCACCTCTACAAGGCGCTGGGCGACCCGGAGGCCCGGCACGGCATGCGCACCGGGTGGGTCGACCCGGAGTGGGCGCGGATCGAGCACCCGGAGTGGGAGCCGACCGCGGAGGAGGGCGACCCGCTGCCCGCAGCGGAGGACTGAGCCCGGGCTCAGCCCCGGTGCGCCAGGTACCGCCGGTAGGCCTCGCGGCCGTCCGGCACGAACTCCCAGCCGCCCGCCCCGCCGAGCCGTTCGGCGACCTCGGCCTCGGTGAGCCAGCCGTGCCAGGCGACCTCCTCGACCTGCGGTGCGACCGGGCCGGTCCAGCGTGCCTGGTGCACGTCGCAGAACCAGGCGCCGGGCGAGTCCTGGTAGCGGAAGAGGAAGCGGAACAGCGGCTCGGTGCGGATGCCCCGCACGCCGAGCTCCTCCTCGGCCTCCCGGACGGCGGCGTCGGCGTAGCTCTCGCCGGTGCCGACCACGCCGCCGACGAAGAGGTCGTAGGCGCCGGGGGCGAAGAGCTTGGTCGGGGTGCGGCGGTGCGTGAAGATCCGCCCCTCCTCGTCCCGGACCAGCACCATCGCGCAGCGGTGGGTGAGCCCGTCGCGGTAGATCTCGCTGCGGGGAGCCACCCGCAGGACCCGGTCGTGCTCGTCGACGACGTCCAGCAGTTCCTCACCAGGGTTGCTCATGATGATCAGACTAGTCTTCGGGGGAGAGCGGAACGGTGGATTCAGCAGCGGAGGCGGCGCGCGGTGGTGGAGATCTGGGGCGAGACGGCGGCGGGCTTCGAGCCGGTCCGGGAGGCGTTCGCCCGCAACTTCCGGGACTACGGCGAACTGGGCGGCGCGGTCGCGCTCTACCTGGACGGCCGCAAGGTGGTCGACCTGTGGGGCGGTGACGCCCGGCCCGAGGTCGGCGGCCGCCCCGCGCCGGCGGTGGCCTGGAGCGCGGACACCGCGCAGGTGCTGCGCTCGGTGACCAAGGGCGTCACCGCGGCGGTCGCGCTGTTGCTGGCCCAGGACGGGCAGCTGGACCTGGACGCACCGGTGGCCGCGTACTGGCCGGAGTTCAAGGCGGCCGGCAAGGAGCGGATCCCGGTGCGCTGGCTGCTCTCGCACCGGGCCGGGCTGCCGGCGCTGGACCGGCCGCTGCGGGTCGAGGACGTGATCGCCTGGGAGCCGGCGGTGGCCGCGGTCGCCGCCCAGGCGCCGGCCTGGGAGCCGGGCACCGCGCACGGCTACCACCCCTACACCTTCGGCTGGCTGGTCGGCGAGGTGGTGCGACGGGCCTGCGGGCGCACCGTGGGGCAGTACCTCGCCGAGGAGCTCGCCCGGCCGCTCGGCCTGGACCTGTGGATCGGGCTGCCGGCCGGGGCCGGCCCCCGGGTGGGCAGGCTGGTCGACCTGCCCGCCCCGCCGGCTGCGGCCCCGTCCGGTGCGCTGCGGCTGCGCCCCAAGCGCGCGGTGACCGACGCCTACCAGGACCCGACCTCGCTGACCGCGCGCGCCTTCGGCTCGGTCCGTCCGACCCTGGACCTCAACGACCCAGCGGTGCAGGCCGCCGAGGTGCCCGGGGCGAACGGGATCGGCACCGCGCGCTCGGTGGCCCGGTTCTACGCGGCGCTGATCGGCGCGGCCGACCGGCCCGGCGGTCCGGCCGGTGGGCCGCTGCCGGCGCTGTTCACGCCGGCGACGCTGGCCGAGGCGATGGGGCCGGCCGCCGATGGCCCGGACCGGGTGCTGGTCGTCAACTCCCGGTTCGGGCACGGCTTCTTCCGGCACAGCCCGACCTCGCCGATGAGCTCCCCGGCCGCCTTCGGGCACCCCGGGCGGGGCGGTGCGCTCGGGTTCGCCGACCCCGAGCTCGGGCTCGGCTTCGGCTACGTCACCTGCGGCATGCAGCCGGGGGTGACCGGCGACGCCCGCTCCCGGGGGCTGATCGCGGCGGTCCGGGAGTGCCTGGCCCGCCAGTAGCGCGACGGCAGTGGTGCGACGGCAGTGGTGCGACACCGACCCGTCCGGTCCGCCTACCCGCCCGGTTCGCCGGCCTCGGCCAGTTCGGCGTCGGTGAGCAACCGGGACCGGGTGAGGAAGCGCTGCCCGGTCGGGGCCTCCAGCGAGAAGCCGCTGCCCCGGCCGGGCACCACGTCGATGGTCAGGTGGGTGTGCGACCAGTAGGCGAACTGGTCGCGCGCCATCCAGACCCCCACCGGCTCGGCGAGCCCGGTCACCCGGAGCTCGCCGAGCAGCACGTCGCTCGCCGAGGTGAGGAACTCCCCGGCGGGGTAGCACATCGGCGCCGAGCCGTCGCAGCAGCCACCGGACTGGTGGAACATCAGCGGCCCGTGCGTCCCGGCCAGGTCGCGCAGCAGCTCGGCGGCCGCCGCGGTCACCGCGACCCTGGGCATCAGAAGAAGCCCAGCGCCTGGGGCGAGTAGCTGACCAGCAGGTTCTTGGTCTGCTGGTAGTGCTCCAGCATCATCTTGTGGGTCTCCCGGCCGATCCCGGAGTTCTTGTAGCCACCGAAGGCCGCGTGCGCGGGGTACAGGTGGTAGGAGTTGGTCCACACCCGGCCCGCCTGGATCGCCCGCCCGGCCCGGTAGGCGGTCGAGCCGTCACGGCTCCAGACCCCCGCACCCAGCCCGTAGAGGGTGTCGTTGGCGATCTCGACGGCGTCCTCGAAACCGTCGAACCGGGTCACCGCGACCACCGGTCCGAAGATCTCCTCCTGGAAGATCCGCATCGAGTTGTCGCCCTCGAAGACGGTCGGCGCCACGTAGTAGCCGCCGGACAGCTCGCCGCCCAGGTCCACCCGCTCGCCGCCGGCCAGCACCTTGGCGCCCTCGGCCTGCCCGATCTCGATGTAGGAGAGGATCTTCTCCAACTGGTCGTTGCTGGCCTGCGCGCCGACCATGGTCTCGGTGTCCAGCGGGTTGCCCTGCTTGATCGCCCGCACCCGCTCCAGTCCGTCGCCCAGGAAGCGGTCGTAGATCGAGGACTGGATCAGCGCCCGGCTCGGGCAGGTGCACACCTCGCCCTGGTTCAGCGCGAACATGGTGAAGCCCTCGAGTGCCTTGTCGTAGAAGGCGTCCCGCTCGGCGGCCACGTCGGCGAAGAACAGGTTGGGGCTCTTGCCGCCCAGCTCCAGGGTGACCGGGATCAGGTTGGCGCTGGCGTACTGCATGATCAGGCGGCCGGTGGTGGTCTCGCCGGTGAAGGCGATCTTGCGGATCCGGCTGCTCGAGGCGAGCGGCTTGCCGGCCTCCACGCCGAACCCGTTGACCACGTTCACCACGCCGGCCGGCAGCAGGTCGGCGATCAGCTCGATCAGCACCAGGATCGAGGCGGGGGTCTGCTCGGCGGGCTTGAGCACCACCGTGTTGCCGGCCGCCAGCGCCGGGGCGAGCTTCCAGATCGCCATCAGGATCGGGAAGTTCCACGGGATGATCTGGCCGACCACGCCCAGCGGCTCGTGGAAGTGGTAGGCCACGGTGTCGTCGTCGATCTGCGAGAGCCCGCCCTCCTGGGCCCGGATCGCGCCGGCGAAGTAGCGCAGGTGGTCGATGGCCAGCGGGATGTCGGCGGCCAGCGCCTCGCGCACCGGCTTGCCGTTCTCCCAGCTCTCGGCGACCGCCAGCAGCTCCAGGTTGGCCTGCATCCGGTCGGCTATCGAGTGCAGCAGCTGGGCGCGCTCGGCGGGCGAGGTGCGCCCGAAGGCGGGCGCGGCGGCGTGTGCCGCGTCCAGCGCGAGTTCGACGTCCTCGGCGGTGGAGCGCGGCACCTCGCAGATCACCTGGCCGGTGACCGGGGTCGGGTCGGTGAAGTACTGGCCGCGCACCGGCGGCACCCAGGCGCCGCCGATCCAGTTCTGGTAGCGGGACTTGAAGCTGGTGGGTGGCTGGTAGATCGTCAAGTCCGGGTTCTCCTCGGCGAAGCGGTGGGCCGACGGTGGACGTGCTCTGCGCACCCTAGCCGTGCCGGCGCCCCTCGGCTACCGTGGGTGCCGAACCAGTCACCACGACGTCATTCCGGCTGATACCGGCCGGTGCCGCTCTCCCAGCTGAGGTAGCCGGACAGCCAGGCGGTCAGCCCGTCCGCGTAGCGCTGCGCGGTCCGGCTCTGGTCCGGTCCCAGCTCCAGCTCCCGGTAGGTGCGCGGCAGTTCGTCGACCAGTCGGGCGTAGCGGTCGACCATCCGCTGGGCCTCGGCGAGCACCACGGAGCCGGCCTCCTCCAGGGAGCAGCCGCGTTCCCGCTGCACGATCATGACCAGGTTGTTCACGTCGCCGCGAGGCGCCTCCTGCGGGTAGGAGCGGATGTCGTTGCTCAGGGACGGGATGTCGGCGGCCAGTTGGCGCAGCTGCTTCAACGGCGGGCTGTGGAAGGCCGCGGGGGCGACCTCGAACCTGCCGAGCCGTTCCACCATGTCGAGCACCGACTCCATGGCCGCGGTGCCCCGGCGCAGGATCAGGTAGGTCTCGCGGTCCGGCGGTTGGCCGCCGCGCCGCCCCGCGGCCTCGGCCGGGTGGCTGGCGAAGTAGCACTCCCAGTTGTACTTGGCCCGCGCCTTCCAGCGCGGTGACATGCCGCGGCTGATCCGCTCCCACAGGTCCTCGAAAGCGAGGGCGCACGGAGTGTCCGCGGGCGCCGGGGTGCCGTGCAGCACACCCGTGAGCCGGTCGCACAGCCGGGCCACCTCGGCGGGGCGTCGACCGAGCGGACCGTCGAACTGGTCGTCGAACAGGAAGTAGAACCCCATCAGGTCGGCGGCCAGCGCCAACTCCTCCGCCGTGCAGTCGGGATAGCTCAGGGCCGCCAGGTCCGGCACGTCCCAGCGGGCGTAGGCCTCGGGCGTGAGCGCACTGCCGAGCATCCGGTGCACGCTCAGCCAGTGGTGGTGGCGTGCCTCGGCCGCGGAGCGGTGCGGGTTGCGCCGGTACGGATAGGGGACTTCGAGCGTCGTTGCAGCGGACATCGGACTCCCGGGAGGTGAGGGCCGGTCGTACGGGTGGTGCCACGGTCTAGCATGATCCCCTGGGCCCGGCCGGCCCGCAGGGTATCCGATCGGACAGTCGGATCGCCCGACTGTCGCAGCAATTGCCCATGGCATTTCTAGTTGAACCATGGACAGTGGCCCTACCTGCACAAAGCGTCGGCATCGCGGTCGCGACGGCGATAGCCTCACCCCAGGATCACGCAGCGGCGAAGCGGAGGGGACCCAGGGTGACCGAACAGGGGAGCGGGCGCGGAGCGGACGAGACGTCGAACGCCCCGCGGTCCGGCGAGCGCGGGGCGGACGACGGGTCCACCGTTCCCCCGCTCTACGAACGGGAGAGCGCGATCGCCGCGGCCCAGCTGGCGATCGACCGGCTCCGCCGGCAGTTCGCGGCCGGCGGCATCGAGCTCGGCTCGGTGCTGCTCTACAGCGGCACCGCCGGCCTCGGCAAGACCAGCATGCTGCAACAGGTCCGGATGCTGGCCCGGCGCGAGGGGCTGACCGTGCTCAGCGGCCGGGCCGGCGAGCAGCGCGTCAACGAACCCTTCTACCTGCTGCGCCAGTTGCTGCTGCCGGTGCTGCTGCGGCTCGGCGCGGAGAAGCAGCGCGAGGTGCTCGGCCACTGGTGGTCCATCGCCGGCCCGGCGATCGGCCTGCTGCCGCCCAGCGGCGAGGCCGCCGACCCGCAGAGCGTGCGCTCCGGCCTGGACAACGTGGTCACCCAACTGGCCATCCGGCACGCCCCGCTGGTCATGCTGGTGGACGACCTGCAGTGGGCCGACCGGGAGTCGCTCGGCTGGCTGGAGTCCTTCGCGCAGCGCTGCCCCGAACTGCCGGTGCTGCTCGCCATCGCCTGGCGCAACAACGAGCTGCCCGAGCAGGCGCAGGCCTTCCGCGCCCTGGTGGCCGCCAACTCGCACCGCCACATGGAGTTCCAGGGCCTGCAACCGGCCGCCACCGCCGACCTGGTGCACGCCGCCTTCGCGGACGCCGAGGACTCGTTCTGCCGCCAGGTGTGGGCGGTCACCAACGGCAACCCGTTCCTGATCAACGCGCTGCTCGCCAAGATCCGCGAGAGCGGCATCGAGCCGGTCCACGAGAACGTGCCGCTGCTGCACGACCTGGCCGCCGAGGCGCAGGGCATGGACCGCGACTACTGGCTCACCCGGCTCAGCGTCAACACCTTCAACTTCGCCCAGGCCGCCGCGATGCTCGGCACCCAGATCGCCATCCCGGTGGCCACCCGGATCGCCGGCATGGCCCCGACCGGCGCGGCCGAGGCGATCGCCGAGCTGCGCCGCCACCAGGTGCTGACCGGCCCGGCCGAGGGCCCGCTGGAGTTCGTCCACCCGCTGCTCGCCACCGCGCTCTACAAGTCGATCCGCCCCGGCATGCGCACCGCGATGCACGGCAAGGCCGCGGTCGAGCTGGAGAACGCCGGGCGGCCGCTGGTGGAGTCCTCCCGGCACCTGCTGGAGACCCACGCCGAGGGCGACCCCGACGTGGTGACCAAGCTGCGCCGGGCCGCCCGCGAGCACCTGTCGGTCGGCGCCCCGGACGCCGCGGTGCGCTGCCTGGACCGCGCCCTGGCCGAGCCGCCGGAGGACGAGGACCGGGCCGAGGTGATCTACGAACTGGGCTGCGCCACGCTGCTCACCGACCCGGTCAGCACGGTCAACCAGCTGCGGCTGGCCCTGGACACCCCGGGCCTGCGCCCCGAGCTGCGGGCGGACGCCACCTTCCGGCTCTCCGAGGTGCTGGCGCACAGCGGCCGGCTGGTCGAGGCCGCCGAGATCACGCTGACCGAGGCCGAGCGGACCGCACCCGGCGAAGGGCGACTGCGGCTCCAGGTGGCGCACTTCATCTGGGCCGCCTTCCAGCGCGACGAGGAGGACGGGCCCGAACGCTCGGCCCGGCTGGCCGCGCTCTGCGCCGAACTGCCCGGCGACGACCTGTACGCCCGGGCGGTGCGCGCGCTGCGCGCCTGGGACCTGACCCTGCAGGGCGCCGACGTGGCCGAGGTGCTGCGCCTGGTCGACTCGGCGGTCACCCCGGACGGCCGGTTGCCCGAGGGGCTCGGCTGGACCACCAACCCGTGGGGCCTGGAGCTGCCCGGCATCATCGGCCTGACCTACGTCTACGCCGACCGGCTGGACCGCGCCGAGAAGCTCTTCGAGGACGCGATCACCACCTTCGAGGTGGCCGGTTGGGGCGGCGGCCACCTGGGCTTCGCCTACTTCCTGATGGGCCTGGTCCGGTTCCGCCGCGGCTCGCTGGCCGAGGCCGAGGAGTTCCTGCGCCGGGCGCTGCGGATCGGCCGCTCGCTGGGCCCGAGCCTGCCGCTGCAGTGGGACGCGGTGGGCGTGCTGGCCGACACCCTGCTGGCCCGCGGCAAGCAGGACGAGGCCTGGAAGCTGGCCGCCGACCACGCCTTCGCGCCGCCCTACCACCCCACCGCGATGGTGCTGCCGGACGCGGCCACCCTGTACGGCAAGCTGCTGCTCGCCCAACGCGACCACGCCGGCGCCGCCGAGGTCTTCACCGAGGTCGGCGAGCGACTGGAGCGGCGCGGCTGGCACAACACCATCTGGGCACCCTGGCTGGGCAACCTGGCCGTCGCGGTGCTCCCGGAGGACCCGGAGCGGGCCCGCGAGCTGGCCAACGAGTCGCTGGTGCGGGCCCGTGGCTTCGGCGCCGCCTCCGCGGTGGGCGCCGCACTGCGGCAGGCCGCCGCGGTGGTCGAGTTGGGGGCCGCGCTGCGCAAGGCCGGGCGGCTGGCCGAGGCCACCGAGCAGCTGCACCAGGGCATGGAGCTGGCGGTGGAGTGCAACGCGGACGGCCTGATGACCCGGGCCCGCGAGGAGCTCAAGGCCTCCGGGCTGCCGCCGAACCGGCTGCGCAGCACCGGGCGGGACGCGCTCAGCCAGGCCGAGTGGCGGGTGGCCGAGCTGACCGTGGAGGGGATGTCGCCGGTGGAGATCGCCGAGCGGCTGGACGTCGCGGTGAGCCTGATCAACCGTCGGCTGGCGGCCGTGCACCGCAAGACCGGCAGCAGCCGGGAGGGGCTGGCCGCCGCGCTCGGGCTGTCAGGACGGCAGTCCGACAAGGAGGCTGACACCCCCTAGGCTGACTCCGGCCGAGTCGCCCGTGTGCCCACGCAGACCGAAGGAGCAGCAGATGGCGCCCACCCCCGAGCAGCACCGGTCCGACCCGCAGGTCACGGTCACGCGCGCCCCGCTGGAGCCGTCCGGGGCGGGCGCCGCGATCGAGCGGTGGACGCTGCGGGCCGGCCCGGTGGAGGTCCAGGTGCTCACCCTGGGTGCCACGCTGCACGGGGTGCGGGTCCCGGACCGCCACGGCACGGTGGAGCAGGTGCTGCTCGGCTCGGAGCACCTGGCCGAGATCCTCGGCCCGGGCCGGCACTACGGCGCCACCGTGGGCCGGTACGCCAACCGGATCGCGGACAGCCGGATCACCCTGGACGGCACCGAGTACCGGCTGGCCCCCACCGGCAACGGGGTCACCCTGCACGGCGGTCCGGACGGCTTCGCCGACCGGACCTGGGCCGCCGAGCAGGTGGGCGACGGCGACCGCGCCGGGGTGCGGCTGCACCTGCACAGCCCGGACGGCGACCAGGGCTTCCCGGGCGCCCTCGACGTCTGGGTCAGCTACCTGCTGGCCCCGGACGGCGAGCTGGCGATCGAGTACCGGGCCGTCACCACCCGCCCCACGGTGCTCAACCTGACCAACCACGCCTACGTCAACCTGGCCGGCGAGGGCAACGGCGACGTGCTCGGCCACCTGCTGACCCTGGACGCCGACGCCTACACCCCGGTGGACGAGCGGCAGGTCCCGCTCGGCCCGTTCGAGCCGGTGGCGGGCACCCCGTTCGACTTCACCACGGCCCGCCCGATCGGCGAGGGGATCGAGGAGAAGCACCCGCAGCTGGTCGGCCCGGGCGGCTACGACCACAACTGGGTGCTGCGCCCGCGCCCGCAGGACGGCCCGCCGGTGCGCGCGGCGCTGCTGGAGGACCCGGTCTCCGGGCGCACCCTGGAGGTGCTCACCACCGAGCCGGGGATCCAGGTGTACACCGCCAACGGCTTCCACGGCGCGGTGCGCGGGCCGCGCGGGGTGGCCTACCAGCCGTACGCCGGGGTGGCCCTGGAGACCCAGCACCACCCGGACTCGCCGCACCAGCCGTCCTACCCGTCGACCGAATTGCACCCTGGTGACGAGTTTCGGTCGATCACCGTCTTGAGATTTGGCATGCGTTTTTCATCTCGTCACACGGTATGACTACTATCACTCCGTCAAAGGTCGTACTACAGACGGCGTGTCGCGTTGAAGCGCCGCCCTTCTCGAGGAGACTGCCCTGCGCGCGCGTAGAGCCTCCAGGCGTAAGAAGAAGCCGAGCATCGGGCGCATGCGCCTGACCCTGCGGACCGCACTGATGGTCCTGGCGATCGTCCCCAGTGTCGCGCTCGCCGCCCTGTGGGGCGTGACCACGGGTCAGACGCTCTCCGACTTCCAACGGCAGGCGGCGCAGGTGCTGCTGGCCCAGAAGGCAGGTCAGCCGGCCAGCATCGTGTACTACAACCTGCAGGAGGAGCGCCGGCTCAGCGCCCAGCAGCTGGCCCAGCCCGGCAGCGTCACCGACGCACTGGCCCGCCAGCGGGCGGCCACCGACGACGCGGTGCGCACCTTCCTCAGCGAGTCCAGCGTCTCCAGCGCGCACGCCCCCGCGGACGTGCGCGCCGCGGTCGGCACCGCCCGGACGGCGCTCGGCCAGCTGCCCGAGCACCGGGCGGCCGTGGACTCCGGGACCGCCAAGCAGGACGACATGTACGTCTACTACAGCACCCTGATCAACGTGGACCTGGGCCTGTTCACCTCGCTCGGCCACGTCGACAACGGTCAGGTCAGCTACCTCACCCAGACCCTGGTCAGTGAGTTCTGGGCCAAGGAGATGGTCGCCCGCGAGGACGCCATCCTGGCCGGTGGCTGGTCCACCGGACGGCTCTCGGTGGACGACTACCAGTCCCTGCAGCAGGCCATCGGTGGTCAGGTCTTCCTGTTCAACAAGCAGATCGTGCCGTACCTGCCGCCGAACGAGGCGGCCACCGCGCAGGCGCTGACCAACAGCGCGGCGTGGCAGGAGAAGACGCTGATCGAGGGCAAGCTGCTCACGCCCACCGCGGCCGGCGCCGACGGCACCGTCCCGCTGCCGGCGGCCCAGGCCCAGTGGCGCGACGCCATCGACAAGATCACCCCGCAGATGGTCGCGCTGGTGCAGAGCCGCACCGACTCGGTGGTCGCCACCGGCAAGAACAACATCTCCAGCCTGCTCATGCGGGTGGTGCTGACCAGCGTCATCGGCCTGGTCGCGGTCATCGCGGTGATCATCACCTCGTGGCGGCTGACCCGCTCGCTGCGCCGCCGGATCGTCGGTCTGCAGGACCGGGCCGGCGAGCTCGAGCGGACCCTGCCCGACCTGGTCGAGCGGCTCGGCCGCGGCGAGCAGGTGCGCGTGGAGGAACCGGGTGCGCGCTTCGAGGCCGACCAGGGCCACGGCGACGAGCTCAGCCGCCTCGGCCAGACGCTCGACCTGGCCCGGCAGAGCGCCGTCGGCGCCGCCATCGCCCAGGCCGAGCAGCACCGCGGCTTCGAGCGCCTGCTGCAGCGCATCGCCCGCCGTACCCAGCTGCTGATCGGCCTCCAGCTCAAGACGCTGGACGAGATGGAGCGCCGGCACGAGGACCCCGAGGTGCTGGAGGGGCTCTTCGACCTCGACCACCTGACCGCCCGCCTGCGCCGCTACGAGGAGAACCTGGTCATCCTGGCCGGCGGCCAGCCCCAGCGCCGCTGGCGCAAGCCGGTCCCGCTGCTGGACGTGCTGCGCGCCGCGCAGGGCGAGGTGCAGGACTACCGCCGGATCCTGATCGACGTCGAGGGCATGCCCTGGCTCTCCGAGCGCGCGGTCGGCCCCGTGGTGCACGTGCTGGCCGAGCTGATGGAGAACGCGGCCGCCTTCTCCAAGCCGCCCACCCCGGTCGAGGTGCGCGCGGCCATGGTCGGCCGGGGCCTCGCGGTGGAGGTCGAGGACCGCGGCCTCGGCATGGAGCCGGAGCAGATCGACGCGGCCAACGCGCTGATGCGCCGCCCGCCGCGGATGGACGTGCTGGCCCAGGCCGACGACGTCCGGCTCGGCCTCTACGTGGTCTCCCGGATCGCCGACTCGCTCGGCCTGCGGGTGGAGTTCCGCCCCTCGGCCTTCGGCGGCACCCGCGCGGTGGTGCTGATCCCGGGCGAACTGGTCCACGACGGCGCGCTGCTGGAGCCGATCCCGGCCGAGCCGGCGATGCCGCTGCCCTCCCGGGTGCGCGGCCGCACCCTGCCCGTCGAGGAGCCGCAGCTCGCGCCGCACCTGCCGCCGGCCCAGCCGCTGCCGGCCGGCGCCGCCCCGATGACGGGTGCCGCGCCGATGGCCGACCCGATGTCGATGACCGCCCCGACCGCCCGCCCGTCCTGGGCGGCCTCCGCCAGCGACCACGAACGGACCGCCGAGAACGTGCAGCCGCCGCTGCCCCAGCGGGTTCGCCAGGCCAGCCTGGCCGCCGAGCTGCGCATCCCGCCCCCCGAGGAGGTCCCGCAGGCCCCGGGCGCCGCCCAGACGCCGCCCGCCGCCCCCATCCGCTCCGGAGCCGCGATCGGCGCCTTCCAGCGCCGCTCCCGGGCCGCCCGCTTCAACGACTTCGGTGACGAGACCACCGAACTGACCCCCATCCCGACCGAGAAGGACCCGTCATGACGCGCACCACCGCCACGCATCAGGATCTTGACTGGCTGCTGGACGGGTTGGTCGACTCCGTGGCCGGGACCAGACACGCGGTACTGCTCTCCGACGACGGCCTGGTGGTCAGCCACTCCCGGGGCATCGACCGGGCCGACGCCGAGCGGCTGGCCGCGGTGGCCACCGGGCAGCAGAGCCTGGCCCGCGGGGTCGGCACGCTGTTCGGCGGCGGCTCGGTGCACCAGGTCATAGTCGAGCTGACCGACCTGTGGCTCTTCATCACCGCGGCCGGCCAGGGCACCCACCTCGCGGTGATCGCCTCCCAGGAGGTGGACGCCGAGGTCATGTCGCTGGCCATGCACACCCTGGTGCAACAGGTCGGGCAGAAGCTCAGCACACCCATCCGGGGTGTCGGGTGAGCCCGCACTGGAGCGAGCTGGAGCAGCAGGTCGGCGACGACGGCGCCGAGTCGATGGTGCGCCCGTACACCATCACCCGGGGCCGCACCTCGCCCGAGCGCGACGACCTGACGCTCATCACCGTGCTGACCGTGGTGCCGCGCTCCGGCGAGCAGGGCCGCCGGCTGCAGCCGGAGCACCGGACCATCCTGGCCCGGTGCGCCCGGCAGCCGGCCGCGGTCGCCGAACTGGCGGCCGACCTGGACCTGCCGGTCTCGGTCACCAAGATCCTGCTGGGCGACCTGATCGCCCAGGGCCTGCTGGTGGCCCGGGCGCCGATCGCGGTGGCCCGCGCCAGCGGCGGGGTGGACCTCGGCCTGTTGAACGCCGTACGCGAGGGACTCCGGAGGCTCTAGATGACAACCAATCAGTCACCCGCGGGCGACCAGACGGCCCCCGCCGCGGTGAAGATCCTGATCGCCGGCGGCTTCGGCGTCGGCAAGACCACCCTGGTCGGCTCGGTCAGCGAGGTCACCCCGCTGCGCACCGAGGAGTACCTGACCCGGGCCAGCGTCGGGGTCGACTTCCTGGACGGGGTGGACGCCAAGGACACCACCACCGTCGCCCTCGACTTCGGCCGGATCACGGTCAACCCCGAGCTGGTGGTCTACCTGTTCGGCACCCCGGGCCAGGAGCGCTTCTGGTTCATGTGGAACGACCTGGTCAACGGCGCACTGGGCGGGGTGGTGATCGCCGACACCCGGCGCCTGGACACCAGCTTCGCCTCGATCGACTTCTTCGAGAGCCGGGGGATCCCGTTCGTGGTGGCGATCAACTGCTTCGACGGGGTCAACACCCGGACCCCGCAGGAGATCCGCGCCGCCCTCGACCTGGACCGGCAGGTGCCGATGCTGATCGGCGACGTGCGCACCAGGGCCTTCGGCCGGGACGTGCTGCTCGCCCTGGTCGACCACCTGATCAACCAGCCGGCGCTGGTCTGAGGTCCGCGTGCCGGAGCGGCCGTACCGAACCGGGGTCCCGGTCGGTACGGCCGCTCCGGCGTTCCTCAGCTGTGCTGCCAGGTCACCGAGAAGTCACTGCCCCCGTCGAGCGGCGAGGTGGTGGCCAGCACGGTGTGCGTGCGCGTCGCCATGTCGATCTTCTCGGGCTTGAAGTCGCCGATCGGGCGGCCGTTGGCGGTGGCGCCGGTGAAGTCCACCGTGCCGAAGTCGGTGAGCGGCAGCGGGCCGGCGAGGGTGGACGGCGCCTCGGCGATCACCTCGACGGAGGCCAACCGGGCGCTGCGCAGGGTCTTCCTGACCGAGTGGTGCCAGCCCTGGGTGGTGTCGGCGAGGTCCAGGAGGAACGTGCCGCTGCCGTTGCTGGTGACGGAGGCGACGAAGTGGTCACCGGCGGCCACCGGGTCGCTGAAGTTCTTCGGGTAGGCCGGGTACATCTCGTACCAGGAGTAGTACTGGGGTTGCCCGTTGGAGCAGTCGACCTCGCTGCCGGTCTGTTCGACCGAGTTGCTGCCGTCGCCGTCCAGGCCCACCCAGAAACTGGAGTAGGTGTCCTGGTCGGTGCAGAGGCCGGTCGGCTCGTTCCACTCGGCGCTGACGCTGGTGAACTTCTCGCCGTTGGTCGACGTGGCCGCGTAGCCGGACCAGTTGGCGCTGGTGCCGTGGCTGATCAGGCCGTGCGGGCCGAGGTGGTGGGGGGAGAGGGCGATCATCGGGGCGTTGCCGGCTGCGGCGTCCGCCACGGCCGGGGTCGCGGGGGCGAGCAGGGCGGCGACGGCGGCGGCAGCGGTGAGGGCGCGGCGACGAGGGGCAGGCATGGGTACTCCACCGGTGATTGATCGTGTGCTGACAGGCGAGATGCCGAGATGAGCCATGCCCGTCAAAAGGTCCGGTGATGTGACTGATGCTCAGATCCTCACCCCATCGGGTGAGTGGATACGCCCTGGCGTTCGACGGCCATCAGAGTTCCCGGAAGCATGCGACAGCGGCCGGCCGCCCCACAGGGGCAGCCGGCCGCTCGTGCGCCGGGTCGGGTCAGCCGGTGATCGTGCCGGTGACCTCGCCGAAGCCGATCCGCACGCCGTCCGCCCCGGTGGCCGAGGCGGTCATGGTCACGGTGTCGCCGTCGGCCAGGAAGGTGCGGGTGGAGCCGTCCGGCAGCTCGATCGGGTCGCGGCCGTTCCAGGTCAGCTCGATCAGCGAGCCGCGCTGGTCGGCCTCGGGGCCGGAGATGGTGCCCGAGCCGTACAGGTCACCGGTGCGCAGCGAGGCGCCGTTGACCGTGGTGTGCGCCAGCATCTGGGCCGGCGACCAGTACATCCCGGCGTACGGCGGGCGGGAGACCACGGCCTCGTTCAGCTTCACCTCCAGCTGCACGTCCAGGCCCCACGGCTCCTTCTCCACCAGGTAGGGCAGCGGCTGCGGGTCCTGCACCGGGGTGGCGGTGCGGGCCGCCTCCAGTGCCGCCAGCGGCACCACCCAGGGGGAGATCGAGGTGGCGAAGGACTTGCCGAGGAACGGGCCGAGCGGCACGTACTCCCAGGCCTGGACGTCGCGCGCGCTCCAGTCGTTGAGCAGCACCACGCCGAACACGTGCTGGGCGAAGTCGTCCACGTCCACCGGCTCGCCCAGGGCGGAGCCGGCGCCGACCACGAAGCCCAGCTCGGCCTCGATGTCCAGGCGCACCGTGGCGCCGAAGACCGGCGCCGGGTCGTTCGGACCCTTGCGCTGGCCGCTCGGGCGGCGGATGTCGGTGCCGGAGACCACCACGGTGCCCGCGCGCCCGTGGTAGCCGACCGGCAGGTGCTTCCAGTTGGGCAGCAGCGCCGCGCCGTCCGGCCGGAAGATCCGGCCCAGGTTGGTGGCGTGCTGCTCCGAGGCGTAGAAGTCGACGTAGTCGGCGACCTCGACCGGCAGGTGCAGCTGCACCTGGTCGATCCGGTGCAGGTTGGCCTCCACCAGGGCGCGCTCGTCCTCGGTGGTGAGCAGGCCGGTGACCCGCTCGCGCACGTAGGCCCACTCGCGCGGGCCGCGCCGCATGAAGCGGTTGAGCGAGCCGGTGGCCAGATCGGCGCCGAGCGGGGTGCCGGCCCAGATCGCCGAGAGGTCGAGCACGAACTCGCCGATCGCCACGCCGACCCGCGGCTCGCTCGAGCCGCGCGGGGTGAAGACGCCGTAGGGCAGGTTCTGCACCGGGAAGTCGGAGTCCTCGGGGACCGGAACCCAGCTCGTGCGGGTCGGGGTCGTCTGCTCGGTCACTTCTCGTTGCCACCGTCCTGCGGGCCGCGCCCGCTCCAGCTCCACGCGTACGTGCCGTCGTCGCTCGCCCGGCCGCCCTCGGCGACCTCCAGCGGGCGGAAGGTGTCCACCATCACCGCGAGCTCGTCGAAGAACTCGGCGCCGATCGAGCGCTCGTAGGCGCCCGGCTGCGGGCCGTGGGTGTGGCCGCCGGGGTGCAGCGAGATCGAGCCCTGGCCGATGCCGGAGCCCTTGCGCGCCTCGTAGTCCCCGCCGCAGTAGAACATCACCTCGTCGCTGTCCACGTTGGAGTGGTAGTACGGCACCGGGATGGAGAGCGGGTGGTAGTCCACCTTGCGCGGCACGAAGTTGCAGATCACGAAGTTGTTGCCCTCGAAGACCTGGTGGGCCGGCGGCGGCTGGTGGATCCGGCCGGTGATCGGCTCGTAGTCGCTGATGTTGAAGGCGTACGGGTAGAGGCAGCCGTCCCAGCCGACCACGTCGAACGGGTGGCTCGGGGTGACGAAGACGGTGCCGGCGATCCCGGAGGAGCCGTTGCCGCGGTGCTTGACGTAGATCTCGGTGTCCTGCTCCGCCTCGCCCGGCTCGGCCAGCAGCGGGCCCACCGGGCCGCGCAGGTCGCGCTCGCAGAACGGCGCGTGCTCCAGCAGCTGGCCGTACTTCGACAGGTAGCGCTTGGCGGGGGTGATGTGGCTGTTGGCCTCGATCGCGTACAGCCGCAGCGGCTCGTCGCCGGCCGGCAGCCAGCGGTGGGTGGTGGCCCGGGGCATGATCACGTAGTCGCCCTGGCCGACCGCGAGGCTGCCGAAGACGGTCTCCACGGTGCCGCTGCCGGACTCCACGTAGACGCACTCGTCGCCTATCGCGTTGCGGTAGAGCGGCGAGGCCTGGCCGCAGGCCACGTAGGCGATCCGCACGTCGGCGTTGGAGAGCACCACCCGGCGCCCGCGCACCGCGTCGGTCTGCCGCCACTCCTCGCCGGGGAAGAGGTCGTGCAGCTTGAAGTGGAACGGCTTGAGCGGGTGGTTCGGCTCCGGCTTGCCCTCCGGCAGCGCCCAGACCCGGCTGTCCACCAGGGCGGACGGGATGGCGCGGTGGTAGAGCAGCGAGGAGTCCGAGGAGAAGCCCTCCTCGCCCATCAGCTCCTCGTAGTAGAGGCCGCCGGCCTCGTTGCGGTGCTGCGTGTGCCTCTTGGGCGGCACCGTGCCTACGGTGCGGTAGTACGCCATCTGCGCCTCCTGAGCGACCGAGCCCTGGACTGCGCCGGCCAGGGCGGCACCGCCCGGGGGTGGGGGCGGCCCAGACCAATCCCACGGCCAGTGACCTGGTGATGTCAAGGACTGCCGGCCTCGTCAAGACGCGTGACAGCAACTCTCCGGACACGCGGATGTAACGATCCCCCGGTTCTTGCAGAAACTTGCTGCAAGAACTTTCAAACCGACTTGCGCCGCTGCTACGTTCCAGGTCAAGCCCGGTGCCCGACACCCAGTGCGGTCGGTGTCGACACCTCGAAGGCCGGTCCGGGAGCAAGTATGCGCCCCCGGTCGGACCCCGGGCACCCCCCACCCCCACCACCCTTCCTCCTAGGAGTTCTCATGCGGCGTGGCATCGCGGCCTCCGCCCTCGTTGCAGCCCTCGCGGCTACCCTCGCAGCCTGTGGCAGCAGTGGCTCCGGCACCTCCTCGGCCTCCGGTCCGGTGACCATCACCTACTGGGACACCTCCAACGCCACCAACGAGATGCCGAACTACCAGGCCGTGGTGCAGAAGTTCGAGGCCGCCAACCCGAACATCAAGGTCAACTTCGTCAACGTGCCGTTCGACCAGGCGCAGGACAAGCTGCAGACCGCGATGGGCAGCAAGGGCGCCCCGGACGTCTTCCGCTCCGACGTCGGCTGGACCGCCGCCTTCGCCAAGGCCGGCTTCCTCACCCCGCTGGACGGCACCCCCGCGCTGAGCGACCCCAGCGCCTACCAGCCCAGCCTGATCAAGCAGGCCCAGTACCAGGGGAAGACCTACGGCGTCCCGCTGGTCACCGACACCCTCGGCCTGCTCTACAACAAGGCGCTCTTCACCCAGGCGGGCATCACCACCCCGCCCACCACCTGGGACGAGCTGAAGGCCGACGCCGCCACCATCAAGACCAAGACCGGCGTGGACGGCTTCGAGATGCGGGCCGGCGACGGCTACTACGCGATGCCGCTCTTCTACGGCGAGGGCACCGACATGGTGGACGCCGCCAACAAGAAGATCACCGTCAACTCGCCCGACGCGGTCAAGGCGATCACGACCTACCAGTCGCTGTTCAACTCGCCCGGCACGGTCAAGGCCGACATCACCACCGACTCCTACGCGCACATGATGGACGCCTTCAACGGCGGCAAGGTCGCGGCGATCATCAACGGTCCCTGGGAGATCACCAACATCTACAAGGGCTCCTCCTTCACCGACCACACCAACCTGGGCATCGCCCCGGTCCCGGCCGGCTCCACCGGCAAGGCCGGCGCCCCCACCGGTGGCCACAACATCTGCGTCTACGCCGGCTCGGACGCCGCCCACCAGGCCGCCGCCGAGAAGTTCGCCGCCTTCATGACCTCGGCCGACAGCGAGTCCTTCATCGCGCAGAAGAACTCCACCCTGCCGACCCGCCCCGACGCCTTCACCGCCGACGTCAAGTCCGACCCGGGCATCGCCGGCTTCCAGCAGATCCTGAGCGTGGCCCAGCCGCGCCCGGCGCTGCCCGAGTACTCCTCGCTCTACACCTCGCTGAGCACCAACCTCGGCAAGATCGCGACCGGCCAGCAGGGCATCCAGCCCGGCCTGGACGCCACCGCGCAGGACTACGCCAAGCTCCTGCCGGACTTCGCCAAGTAAGAGCCCAGCGCGGCCGTCCGGTCGACCCACGTCCCCCGGGGGCGCGGGTCGACCGGACGGCCGCTAGGTACCGACCCGGAGAAGGTGTTGACCCGCATGACAGCCCTGGTGCAGCGCGCCAAGCGCTCGTACAGCACGTACTGGTACGCCTACGCGATGGCCGCGCCCGTGGTGATCGTGCTGGGGGTGCTGGTCGCCTACCCGCTCGGCCGCGGCATCTACCTGACGCTGACCGACGCGACCAGCCTCAACGTGGGGCGCACCATCGGGGTCAACCACATCCCCGACAGCTTCAGCTACGTCGGCCTGCACAACTACGCCGACGTGCTCTTCGGGCCCGACTCCTACGACCGGTTCTGGTCCCACTTCCTGTGGACCGTGATCTGGACCGTCACCTGCGTCACCCTCACCTACGGCCTGGGCCTGGGCCTCGCGCTGCTGCTCAACGAGAAGATGCGCGGCCGCACCCTCTACCGGCTGCTGCTGGTGGTGCCGTGGGCGGTGCCGAGCTTCGTGACGGTCTTCTCCTGGCGACTGCTGCTCGCCGACGGCGGCCTGGTGAACACCCTGCTCAGCACCCTCCACCTGCCGCAGCCCAGCTGGTTGGAGGACCCGCTGGCGCAGAAGGCGGCCGCGATCCTGGTCAACACCTGGTGCGGCGTGCCGTTCATCATGATCTCGCTGCTCGGCGGCCTGCAGGCGATCCCGGGCGAGCTGTACGAGGCGGCCGAGATGGACGGCGCCACTGCCTGGCAGCGGTTCCGGCACGTGACGCTGCCCGGCCTGCGCCCGGTCAGCGCCACCGTGGTGCTGCTCGGCGTGATCTGGACCTTCAACCAGTTCACCATCATCTTCCTGCTCTTCGGCAAGACCAACGCGCCCGACGTGCAGATCCTGGTCACCTGGGCCTACCAGCTGGGCTTCGGCCAACTGCCGCGGGACTACGCCCAGTCGGCCACCTACGGGATCGTGCTGCTGTCGATCCTGATCGTCTTCACGTCCTTCTACCAGCGCTGGCTCAAGCGCAACGACCAGACCGCCATCTGACGACGGTCCGTCCGTCCGCCCACCGCCAGCGACCCCGAGGAAGGCTCCGATGAGCACCGTCACCGACCAGCCCGCAGCCGCCCGCCCGGCACCCCGCCCCGCCACCGCCCGCCCCGCGAAGGTCCGCGGGCGCGGCGAGCGCAGCGCCGGGGCCAGGCTGCTGATGCACCTCACGCTGGGTCTGGCCGCCCTGGTCGCGGTCTTCCCGGTGCTGTGGATCTTCTACATCGCGCTCGGCCCGGACAAGATGGACTACCTGCACCCGGGCGCCATCGCCGGCAAGGCCACCCTGGCGAACTTCTCCAAGGTGCTCGACCAGACCGACTTCCTCACCTGGTTCGGCAACTCGCTGATCGTCTCCACCGGCACCGCGCTGATCGGCGTGCTGATCTCGGCCAGCACCGGCTACGCCGTCTCCCGGATGAAGTTCCCCGGGATGCGCCCGCTGATGTGGTCGCTGCTGATCACCCAGATGTTCCCGGTGGCCGTGCTGATCGTGCCCATGTACTACATCCTGGCCAACCTCAACCTGCTGGACAGCTACAGCGGCCTGATCCTGGTCAACTCCAGCACCATCGTGCCGTACTGCGCCTGGCTGCTGAAGGGCTACTTCGACACCATCCCGGTGGAGATCGACGAGGCCGGCCGGGTCGACGGGCTCTCCCCGTTCGGCACCTTCTGGCGGCTGATCCTGCCGCTGGCCCGCCCGGGACTGGCGGTGGCAGGCTTCTACGCCTTCCTGACCGCCTGGGCCGAGGTGCCGTTCGCCTCCACCTTCATGCTCAGCTCGGACAAGTACACCCTGGCCGTGGGGCTGACCACCTTCGTCTCGCAGTACGAGAGCCAGTGGAACCTGATGGCCGCCACCGCGGTGCTGATCGCCATCCCCGTCACCGGGCTGTTCTACCTGGTCCAGAAGAACCTGGTGACCGGTCTGACCGCGGGCGCCGCGAAGTCCTGACGGGCTGCCTACCGAAAGTCCTGACGGACACTCAACTCCTACCAGTATTGTGCCTGTTGCTCGTGCGCCGGAGGTTCGCTCCCGTGACCTTCCGGAACCTTGCCTAGTCCCCGAGGGATCCGCCTGATGACCCAGAACCTGGCCGGCACCGCCCGGCCGACCGCCGCCGTCGCCACCCCTGCCGGCGCGGGCAGAGGCTGGTGGCGGGACGCGGTCATCTACCAGGTGTACCCGCGCAGTTTCGCCGACGCCAACGGCGACGGCATGGGCGACCTGCCCGGCGTCCGCAGCCGGCTGCCCTACCTGCGGGACCTGGGCGTGGACGCGGTCTGGCTCTCCCCGTTCTACGCCTCCCCGCAGGCCGACGCCGGCTACGACGTGGCGGACTACCGCGCGGTGGACCCGATGTTCGGCACCCTGCTGGACGCCGACGCGCTGATCCGCGACGCCCACGAACTGGGCCTGCGGATCATCGTCGACCTGGTCCCCAACCACTCCTCCGACCAGCACGAGTGGTTCCAGCGGGCGCTGCGCGAGGGCCCCGGCTCGCCGCTGCGGGAGCGCTACCACTTCCGGCCCGGCAAGGGCGAGCAGGGCGAGCTCCCGCCCAACGACTGGGAGTCGATCTTCGGCGGCCCGGCCTGGACCCGCACCACCGACCCGGACGGCACCCCGGGCGACTGGTACCTGCACCTGTTCGCCCCCGAGCAGCCCGACTTCAACTGGGACAGCCCCGCGGTCGCCGACGAGTTCCGTTCGATCCTGCGGTTCTGGCTGGACATGGGCGTCGACGGCTTCCGGATCGACGTGGCGCACGGCCTGGTCAAGGCCCCCGGCCTGCCCGACCTCGGCACCGGCGACCAGCTCAAGCTGCTCGGCAGCGACGTGATGCCGTTCTTCGACCAGGACGGCGTGCACCAGATCTACCGCGCCTGGCGGCGGATCCTCGACGAGTACCCCGGGCAGCGGATCGCGGTCGCCGAGGCCTGGACCCCCACGGTCGAGCGCACCGCCCACTACGTCCGCCCCGACGAGCTGCACCAGGCCTTCAACTTCCAGTACCTGGGCACCTACTGGGACGCCGCCGAGCTGCGCACGGTGATCGACTCCTCGCTCGCCGCGATGCGCCCGGTCGGTGCGCCGGCCACCTGGGTGCTCTCCAACCACGACGTCACCCGGCACGTCACCCGGTTCGCCAACCCGCCCGGCCAGGGCACCCAGATGCGCAGCCCCGGCGACCGCGAGCTGGGCCTGCGCCGGGCCCGCGCCGCCACCCTGCTGATGCTCGCGCTGCCCGGCTCGGCCTACGTCTACCAGGGCGAGGAGCTCGGCCTGCCCGAGGTCACCGACCTGCCGGACGAGGTCCGCCAGGACCCCTCCTTCTTCCGCGCCAGCGGCCAGGACGGCTTCCGCGACGGCTGCCGGGTGCCGATCCCGTGGTCCGGCACCGCCGCGCCCTACGGCTTCGGCCCGCACGAGGGCGGCCCGAGCTGGCTGCCGCAGCCCGCCGAGTGGGCCGGGCTGAGCGTCGCGGCGCAGAGCGGCGACCCGGCCTCCACCCTCGAGCTCTACCGCAGCGCACTGCGGATCCGCCGCGAGCTGTCCGCGCTCGGCGCCGGCGACGAGCTCGAGTGGCTGCCGGCCCCCGCCGGGGTGTTGGCCTTCCGCCGCGGCTCCCTCGTCTGCCTGGTGAACACCACCGGAGAGCCGGTCGCCCACCCGACCGAGGGCCGGCTGCTGCTCGGCTCCGGGCCGGTCGAGCCGGGCCTGCTCGCTCCGGACAGCACCAGCTGGTGGGCGGTCTGACATGGTTGCAATAGGCTCTGGGCTCGTGACTACGGCGCGACTCTCGGACATCGCGGCGCAGGCGGGGGTCAGCGAGGCCACCGTCAGCCGCGTCCTCAACGGCAAGGCGGGCGTCTCCGCGGCGACCCGGCAGAGCGTGCTGGCGGCGCTGGACGTGCTCGGCTACGAGCGGCCGACCCGGCTGCGCCAGCGCAGCGCCGGTCTGATCGGGCTGATCACGCCCGAGCTGGGCAACCCGATCTTCCCCGCGCTGGCCCAGGTGATCGAGCAGGTGCTCAGCCGGCACGGCTTCACGCCGGTGCTCTGCACCCAGACCCCGGGCGGGTCCACCGAGGACGAACTGGTGGAGATGCTGGTCGAGCGCGGAGTGGCGGGCATCGTCTTCGTCTCCGGGCTGCACGCCGACTCCACCGCCGACCACGACCGGTACGCCAAGCTGACCGGCCGCCAGGTGCCGTTCGTGCTGATCAACGGCTACAGCGAGAAGATCGCCGCGCCCTTCATCTCGCCCGACGACCGGGCCGCGATGACCATGGCGGTGCAGCACCTGGCCGGGCTCGGCCACCGCAGGATCGGCCTGGCGGTCGGTCAGCGCCGCTTCGTCCCGGTGCTGCGCAAGATCGAGGGCTTCACCTCGGCGCTGCACTCGGTGCTCGGCGTCCCGGCCGAGGAGGCCGCCGAGCTGGTGCACCACACCCTCTTCACGGTCGAGGGCGGCCACGCCGCGGCCGGGGTCCTGCTGGAGCGCGGCTGCACCGCGATCGTCTGCGGCAGCGACCTGATGGCGCTCGGCGCGATCCGCGCGGTGCGCCAGCGCGGGCTCTCGGTGCCCGGCGACGTCTCGGTGGTCGGCTTCGACGACTCGCCGCTGATGGCCTTCACCGAGCCGCCGCTGACCACCATCCGCCAGCCGGTCGAGGCGATGGCCACCGCCGCGGTGGACGCGCTGCTGGAGGAGGTCGGCGGCCAGCCGGCCCAGCGCGCCGAGTTCATGTTCCAGCCCGAGCTGGTGGTGCGCGGCTCGACCGGAGCCCACCGGGACTGACGCTCACTGGGGCTGACAGTGCACTGGGACCGGCAGCGCACGGGGACTGCCAGCCCGCCGGGACCGACGCCGCACCGCGACCCGGCGGCGGGGGACCGGATTGCACCAGGGGGAGTAGGCGGGCGGGCGGCGCCGACTCGTGCTCGGCGGCGTCGGGGTGCTGCTGCTGGTCGGCCTCTACTTCCTGCTCGCCGCCACCATCCCGCGGTGGTGGTCGCAGCAGGTCGGCAGCGCGGTGCACGGCAGGCTCTCGGCCGGCCTGGTGCTCGGCCTGCTGACCGGCATCACCTGCACCCTGCTGCCGCTGCTGGTGCTCTGGTTCGGGCTGCGCCGGCGACGCACCTGGAAGGTCGCGCTGGCCTGGATCGTGGCCGCGCTGGTGCTCGCGCTGCCCAACCTCTGGACGCTCGGCGTGGTGGCGGGCAGCGGCAGCGCGGCGCACGCCGGCCAGCGGACGATGGACGTCAACGCCCCCTGGTTCCGCGGGGCCAGCCTGGCCGGTGCGCTGGTGGCGGCGGCGGTCTTCGCGGTGATGCTCTGGCTGATCTACCGGCGCCCCAAGCAGCCGCAGCGCTGACCGGCGGCACCGCGGCTCAGCCCTCGGTGTCGCGCCGGTACTCCCGGAGCAGCCGCGCCGAGTCGTCCGGATCGCCGGTCCGGGCCTCGGTGCGGCGGTCGTTCGCCAGGTAGTCGCGGACCACCAACTCCACCGCGTCCTGCGGGCTGCGGGTGCCGCACCGCAGCATCAGGTCGATGGCGACGTCGGCGTCCAGGCTGACGGTGACCTTGGCCATGGCTTCCCCCTCCGTACGGATCGTCGGCCACCAGCATGCCCCAACCGCGGCCCGGCACGCCCGAGGGCCGTCTCCCCCGGAGAGGTGGGGGAGACGGCCCTCATGGCTGTCCTGCGGAAGACCCCGGCCGGACCCCTCACAGGTCCGGCGCGGAGCGGTGCCGTGCGGGTCAGACCCGGCCGGCGAAGTCCGGGGCGTAGTTCGCGATGGTCTCGTACTTCACGCCCGAGCTCGGGTTGGCGGCCTCGACGAACTGGCCGTTGCCCACGTAGATGGCCACGTGGTAAACGCCCGAGTCCTGGCCGTTGTTCGACCAGAAGAGCAGGTCGCCCGGCTGCAGGCTGTTCATCGACACCGGGGTGGAGGCGGCGGCCTGGTCGGCGGCGACCCGCGGGATCGAGATGCCGGCCTTGGCCATCGCGGCCTGGGTCAGGCCGGAGCAGTCCCAGCCGCCGTTGCCGGTGCCGCCCCAGATGTAGGGCTGGCCGACCTGGGACTCGGCGAAGCTGATCGCGCTGGCCATCGCGCCGGTCGCGGCCGGGGCGCTGGTGGCGGCGGTGGTCTGGGCGTTGACCGCGGGCGCCGGGGTGGCGGGGGCCGAGGTGGTGGCGTCCTGGGTCGGAGCGCCCTGCTCGCCGTTGCCCAGCTTCAGGTGCTGGCCCGGGTAGAGCACGTCCGGGCCGTGGGTCAGCTCGGCCTTGTTGAGCTGGTAGAGCGCCTGCCAGCCGCCCTGCACGTGCTGGCTGTTGGCGATGGTGGAGAGCCAGTCACCGGGCTTGACGGTGTAGCTGCCGCCGTCGTGGTGCCAGGTGTGGTTCTGCCAGTGGCTGCCCTGCCAGGTGTGGCCGCCCTGCTGGGTCTGCTGGGCCGGCTGGCTCTGCTGGGCGGGGGCGGCCGGGGCCGGGGTCTGGGCGGCCGGGGCGGAGGTGTCGACGGAGGCGGGGGCGCCACCGGCGGTCAGGCCGGCCTGGATCGAGCAGACGGGCCAGGCGCCGGGGCCCTGGTCGGCCAGCACCTTCTCGGCGACGGCGATCTGCTGGTCCTTGGTGGCCTGGTCGGCCTGCGGCGCGTACTGGGTACCACCGTAGGCGGCCCAGGTGGAGGCGCTGAACTGCAGGCCGCCGTAGTAGCCGTTGCCGGTGTTGATGCTCCAGTCACCGGAGCTCTCGCACTGCGCGACCTTGTCCCACGTGGAGACCGGGGCGGCGGAGGCGGTGCCGGCGGTGATGCACGGCAGGGACAGACCGAGGCCGATCAAACCGGTGGCGGCGATCACCCGGCGGGCGTTGCGGGACGGACGGGTGGTGCCGGTCGTGGGCAGCATGAAGTCGCGATCCTCTCCTACGCCTGCGAGGTGAGCTGTCGGATTCGGACTGGAGTTGCCCGGCCGCGCTGCTGCGCGGCTTCACCCCTAGCCCTGGTCGTCGGTCCGTGGACCGGCGCCCGGGGCGGCTTACCTGGTTCCCCCGCTCCTGCCGTGGCTGCGATTTCGCGCTGCCAGCGCGTCCGGTGGCAGGACTAGGCGTCCGGCTGCGCTGGGTCCGTGTGGCTACGAACGGGGAGCACGTTAGACAGAGTTAAGTTGAATCCGCAAACAGCTGTGATGGCGGTCACACAGGCTGCACCAAAGCTTCAAGATCGAGGTCACCGCCCAGCTGAACGGCCGTCGGGGATCCGCCGGACAACGGGTCGTCAACTCGGCCCGGTGCGGTGGAAGGTGCCGGTGGTTCAGCCGAGTTGGGGCTGATGGTGCATCGGTTCCGGCGTTCGGTGATCTTGGGGGAGGCGGGGCCGGAAAAGGTGGCGCGAGAGCCGGTCGCCGGGTCGATGGTACGGATACGCAGCAATCTTCGAGCTCGACTGAATGTCCGTTTTGTACCTTCTGTTACTTCGTCAGTCCGGCGCGGCCGACGGTGCACTGGCGAACCGACTGGTCGTTCGGTCGTACTCGTACCAATGCTCGCGCGGTCCCGCCTCCGGCGCCTGCGGCCGCCGCCCGCCCGGGCCCGGGAACGCCGCCGGCCCGGCCCCCAGCGCAAGGGCTGGGAACCGGGCCGGTGTTGGCCGTCGGTGGACGTCCTGGCGGACGTCCTAGGGCTGGCGCCGGGGCGTCACTCGCCCGCGCCGGCCTCCTCGACCGAGGGGGCCTCGGCGAGCGGGCCCTCGACGACGGGCTCCCCGACCGGAGCCTCCGTCGGCTCCGGCAGCACGGCCAGGTACGCCGAGGCGATCAGCTGACCGAGCGTCGGGTAGGCGCCCAGCACGGCCGCGCTCGGGCAGCCGGTCTCCTCGGCGGCGGCCAGCAGCAGCTCCTCCGGCGCCTCCGGGCCGAAGACCAGCGGGGCCAGGGCCGGGCGCTGCGAGCCGGTGGCCCGCAGGTGCTCGACCGCGGCGGCCACCGAGCCCGGCACGTCCAGCGCGGCCGCCACCACCGGCACCGCGAGGCGGGCGGCGAGCAGCACGCCGGTGATCCCCGCCGCGTCGGCCGCCTCCGCACCGCCGATGGTGGTCAGCACCACGCCGTCGGCCGCCGTGGTGATGGCGAACAGCCGGGCGCGGTCGGCCCGGGCCAGCCCGGCCTCGGAGAGGCGGACGTGCACCGCCTCGGCCAGCAGCGGGTGCGGGCCGAGCGGGTCGGTGACCAGGGCGCCGGTCTCGGCGGCCAGGGCGTGCAGCTCCGTCAGGTAGGCGTGCGGGCCGGGCAGCAGCGGCAGCAGCACCGGGGCCGGCATGCCGGCCGCCAGCGCGGCGCCGATCAGCTGCTCGACCGTCGGGGTCGGCTGCTCGACGGCCTGCGGGAGGCCCTCCCCGTCCGCCGACTCGGCGCCGTCGAGGTGCTCGGCCTGCGGGGCGAGGGCGCTCGGCAGCCAGCCGGCCGCGATCTCGATGCCGGGCTGCTCGCCGCGGATCGCCGAGACCAGCTCCTCCACCAGCGTGAGCCCCGCGGGCGTCGCCTCGGCGGGTATGGCGAGCACGAGCGCCGGCGCGTTGACCGGCACCTGGGGCCGTTCGGGCCGACGGTGGCGCCCCCGCGCGCGGGAGCCTGGCGTGCGGACGGGCAGTGGTGCGCCCGGGATGGCTGCAGTGCTCATGGCAGCAGATCGTAGGACATGGACGTGGTCGTCCGGCATCCGGCCGGGCCCTTCGCCGCGTCAAGGAGGGAGCGGTGCGCCGGCGGCCGGCCGACGGGGGCGAGCGGGGCAACTCGGACAAGCCGCGGCAAAAACCCTGCCGAGCCGGGGCTGATGTGACGGTGCGTGAGGAAGTGGCTGCGAAGTTGATCATTTGTCGGGGGTGTCAATGACCGAACCGGTCAGCCTTGCTCACCGCGCAGCCGACGCCTGGTCACGGATCATTGGCCGATTTGTTACCCGATGTCGGTTTCCCCGGCCGCTCAGGTGGGCTTGGTGACCGGTTTGGTCACCTCTTGTACAGGCTTCTGCACGCGCAAAATCACATGCCGATGCACGTGCATTAGCGTTATTATTACGACTAGTAAGGCATCAGCCCTGCCCGTACGAGCCGGAGGCGGCCGGCGGCCGGAGCGCGGTCGGGCGTCGAGTAGTACGAGCACTCCAGGCTCTTGGGAGATTTCTATGCACCACACGTACAACGGCATGGCGGCTGCGGACCTCGAAGGCGTGGTCTGGCAGAAGAGCCAGTACAGCAACTCCAAGGGGAACTGCGTGGAGTTCGCCGCCCTCCCGGACGGTGCGGTGGCGATGCGCAACTCGCGCTTCCCGGACGGACCGGCGCTGATCTACACCCGCGACGAGATCGCGGCGATGCTGCTCGGCGCGAAGGACGGGGAGTTCGACCACCTGGTGGCCTGACGCCGCAGGGTGGTGCCCGGTGCGCTCGGCGCCCGGTGCAGTGGTGGACGCCGTCGTGGGGCCAGGTGCCGCGGCGGCGTTCGGTGTTCCCGGAGTGCGGTCGACCGGTCGGCTGCGGCCGGCGGCCGGGCTGCGGTCGGCAGGTCGGCGGGGGCGAGCGGCGGCTCGGGTGTGAGTGGTGCGGGCCCGGGTGTGAGCGGCGCGCTCCCCGACCCGCGCTCTGCCCGGGCCCGGGTCGGGCTCGCCGTGCTCTGCGACGGGGTTCGAGGCCGGTGCGAGCGGCCCTGCGGCCGGACCGGCGGGGGAGCCGGGGACCCGGCTCGGAGTGCAGCGGGCGGCCCCGGGCGACCGGCGGCGGCGCGTCGGCCGCCGGGACGGGCGGTGGCGCGGGTGCTGG